>JAEEXW010000289.1 GCA_016287995.1 Bacteroidales bacterium | reverse complement strand
TTTTCATTGCCTTCATAAACTTCACGAAAGTTCTTCGTTCTTTTGCGTCCTCGCCGTCCGAAAACCTATGCGTTACGATTATGAAAACAACGATAACCGCCAAAACAGCGGCTGTAATTCCAAAAATTAACTCCATATTTTAATTTTGTTTTTTCCCGTTAACAAAAGTTGCCACGTATGAATCCTTAAAGCCCTGACCGACAAGTTGCTTTTTGAGTTTATCGGCTTGTTCACGGGTTTTGCAGTCGCCAACCGTATAGACGGTGTATATTCCGGACTGACTTGTATGCACCGTGTAACCTTTTGATTTCAAAGAATTTATACGTTTTTTTGTATCTTCGCTGAGATTGTCGGTAAACGCTCCGATTTGAACCCTATAAACCGTACCTTGTTCTGCGGTGTTTTTAGCGGGAACAGTATTGTTTTTCTGAGCCGCACTACCTGCATTTTTGCCGTCAACCACCTTTATTAAATAAGCGTCCTCATAACCCGACTGTTTCATAGTTTGAAGATTTGTTGTAGCGATGTTCAAATCCGGCGAAACACCCGTATAATAGCGGTAAAGTCCGGCGTCATTTCTATCATAATAAAGTTCGCTAACATTGAACGAAGAAACATCAAGCAGTTTCGGCAGTGACGAAATCTGAACAGCATAAACCGTTGACGAGAGTTCCGACAGCGGAATTGCCGCGCCCTTGCTGCTTGTGTTAGTTGCAACGGGAGTCGTGGCGTTTTGATAAGTGCTAATTTGTTTCAACTCCTTATCGCGGTTAGCAGCATAATCTTTGGCTTTTTCGGCTTTGGCTTTTGCCTGATTTACGTCAGAGGTTTTGCCGTTGACAAAAGCCGCTACGGTTGCAGCCTTGTAGCCTTCGTCCTTTGCCCTCAACATCGTGGCGTATGCAGCATCATAAGTCTTGAAAACTCCGATATAATAACGCATAAACGTCTGGTCTTTAAGGTTTTGCGCCAAAAACATATCTGTCGCAGGAAACTCCACCGGCTCAGGCATTTCTTTATATTGTCCTACTTTTACGCTGAAAACCGTTCCGGCAGGAAACTTATACGCTTTCATCCTTTCGTCCTGACGGGTGTAATACCACGTGGAAACTACCGGCGCGTTGGAATTTGCAACCTGAGTTTTAGGCTTGCCCGAATTTGTTGAGGTTGACGGTTTGTTTGCGGGTTTGTTAGCCGCAGTGTTGTTATTGTTTGTCGTAACAGGTTTCTGTTTCGTGTTGGTCTGAGGCGTTGTATCGGTTTTCGGCTTGGTTTCCGTCTGAGATTTTGTCTCAGTTTTGGGCTTGTTGTTGTCTGCCACTTTTTTAACAGCCGGTTCTGCTCCGTCAGACTCGTCCATGCTGAAATTCATCGCAATATCGTTGTGCTTGTCGGTTGCGCCGGTTGCGAGCGACTGTTTGCTTTCAACGGGTTTTTCACCAAGATATTTTGCGACGGCGTTTTCGATGTTTTCTATCGCTTGAAGTTTTACCTCGTTGCCTTCCGAAAGTTGCGTATACTGCTCAACCTTGCTGAGTTGGCTTGCCGCCATAGTCTCGTAAGTCTTTGACAGTTCAAACAATACCTCAGCCTGAGTTTCGTATTCCCTGCCGACGCTGT
The DNA here is from genome assembly GCA_016287995.1 of Bacteroidales bacterium. Classification (GTDB taxonomy): domain Bacteria; phylum Bacteroidota; class Bacteroidia; order Bacteroidales; family UBA3824; genus UBA3824. Next base: position 2,773 of record JAEEXW010000289.1, on the reverse strand, counting down.
CGCCAGCCTGACGAATTGCCGGAATATATTTTTTGTACATTTCGTACATTGCATTGTTGACGGCAATCTCCGTCTGAACCGCTTTTACGAGGCTTGAACATTCCGAAAGTTCCAATTCCTGCGCTTTCTGCTCGTAATATTCCCTTTCGGCGAGGGTCGTTGACTCGGCGGCGTAAGCCCTCAGCGTGTCAGCCGAATTTCCCGAAACTCTTGCTTTTTGCATCAATGTTGCGGCGTTTGCCTCGTCCGCTTCGAGTTTCAAGACGGCAGCCTTGTCTGCGTCCGAAATTTTTAATTTTGTTTCAAATTCGTGAAAACGTGTCTTATAAAGATTGATGTCTTTGTCAAAATCGTATTTTTCGGCAGCGACAAGCACGGGAACGTTTTTAGGTTTTCCGCTAAGAGAATCCAAAACGGATTTGTCAACATAATTTGACAAATCAATTACAGAGCCGCCCGAATTTTTGTAAACTGCAAACGCAACTTCCTGAGCGTGAATGGCTTCATAAAGTTTCGAATACATTGCGCGGTAAGTTTCGAGAGTGTTTTCGCTCGTTAGTTTTTCCTTGCAGTTGTCCGCGTCAACGTAATCGTTTTGCGCTTTTTTTGCGAACTTCTGCGCTGAAATTTCGTTCTCGCTGCTTGACGAGAAAGTCTTGTTGTTCAGTTCGTTAGTATAGACCTCGCGGTAAATGTCCGAGGCCTTTTCAAACGCTTTCAGGGCTTTTAACTCCTCGGAGGCGGCTTTTGCCGAAAGCGAAGAAATCTGTTTTACAATTTTTTTTGAGCCTGAGGCGGAAGAGTTTTTCAAATCGTCCGACTGTTTTTGATAAGCCGCTGCCAAAACCATTCCTTCGGAGGCCTGCTCGCGTAATTTTTCGGCTTTTGCGAGTTTTTTGAGTTCTTTTTTGGAGAACAACTCTTTATAATAAGGCTGTTTTGCAAGTCTGAAATCACCGTTGTCAAAAGGCGCATTTACAAACTGCAAACAGTTGATATTCTTATAATTAACAACTTCGTTTTGTGGCAAGTACGCTGAGGTCAACATCAAAGGGGCAGCGGCTGCCAACGCTATTTTAAGGATTTTCATTTTCTTAGAAAAATATTTATAGTTTGTTGCAAAATTAGTAAATTTAAAATTAAAATTAAAAAAAAAATTAAGTTTTTTTTTGCAATTTGACAAAAAGTATTTACATTTGCGCTACTCAAAAATCAAATTTACAAGTTATAAACAAATATGTTGGAATACTCTATTGCGGATATTTCACAAATCACGGGCATAAAGGCATTTACGCTCCGTGCTTGGGAAAAACGCTACGGCATTATAGAGCCGTCAAGAACGGGGACTAACATCAGAAAATACAGCGGCGATGACCTTCATAAACTACTGGCTGTCTCCGCTTTGGTGAAAAACGGGTTCAAGATTTCGGAAGTTTGCGATTTTTCGCAGGACGAAATCCGTCAAAAGTTGGGTACGGTATTTGCACCTGAAAACGTGCGGGCTAAAACCGGACAACTGATGAAACAGGCATTAAATTTTGACGGAAAGAGTTTTGACAAGACTCTCAAACACGAGATTATAGAATCAGGCATCGAAGCCGCTGTACAGAATGTGATTCTCCCCTTTATGCAAGAGGCTGAAAACAAATGGATTGCAGACGCGGACTTTTTGCCTCAAAAGCAGTTTGCATACGATTTGATACGCCGACGTCTTATTGTTGCGGCGGATTCGGAGGAAAACGAAAACGGTGATAAAATATTAATTTTTTCGCCTTTTGAAGATTTTTCGGAACTTTCGCTCCTAATCGCCGACTACATCGTAAAGAAATACGGCGGTTGTCCCGTATATTGCGGGGAAAAGGTTACTGTCGCGCAGGCAAAAAAGGCTTTTGAAGACTCCTCATGCAAAAAAGTGATGATGATAGGCTCGCTCATAAACGATGTCAAAGACATTTCGCAGTTTGCGAAAACCCTTGACAAAGAGTTTGTTGACGCAGAAAAAATAATACTTCACAAAAATTCGGAAGATGTTGTGGACAGTTTTCCCGACATAAATTTTCTGCGCGATGTTGACGATTTGAAACAATATCTTAATGAACCTTGATACGGAAATAAAATTCCTTCGCGGAGTAGGTCCTCAAAAAGCCCAGACAATTGAAAAAGAACTCAATATCAGGACTTTTGAGGACTTAGTTTATTATTTCCCCTACAAATACATCGACAAAAGCAAATTTTACTTTACAACCGACATCCGCTCCGATGCGGTTGCCGTACAGTTGAAAGGCGTTATTTCCAATTTCCGACTTGAAGGCGAGGGCAGAAAACAACGCCTGACAGCAAAATTTTCAGACGAAAGAGGAAGCATAGAACTTATTTGGTTTCAAGGAATTAAGTGGGTTCAGGACTCCATTGTAAAAGGCAAGGAATACATTATTTACGGCAAACCGTCTTTTTATCAGGGCTGGACGATTGCACACCCTGAAATCGAAGACCCGATAAAACAGCAGGGCGCAGTGCCGGTAAAATTTTATCCTCAGTATTCCACATCGGAAGGCTTGAAAACCAGCAAGATAAACAGCCGCACAATAGCAAGTCTTCAAAAAAATCTCTGGTCAGTAATAAAAAATTCTGACATTCCGGAAACTTTACCAAACTATTTGATAAACAAATTTCACTTAATGCCTCTGTACGATGCTTTGCGTAACATACATTTTCCCTCATCTGACGAAATTTTGAACAAAGCGCGTACAAGACTGAAATTTGAGGAACTTTT
>JAEEXW010000288.1 GCA_016287995.1 Bacteroidales bacterium | reverse complement strand
ATCCTGACAAAATGCCTCCAACATTTGCTCAACTTTCGACTGCGCATTCTTTTTTAGGTACGGAATTTGAACAATTATCGTGTCATGCGTAAGACTACGGAAAAAATGCGATTTCAAAGCGTCTGAAACCGGCTCGTTTTCGATTCCAGTAGGATTTGCATAATTGTAAATGACAGGCTTTTTGATTTCAATCTCTTGAAAAGTATGTCCCAAAATATAAATTGCGACAATATGCAGCGGCTTTTTCTTTTCAACATTGACGTATTCAAACTGCTTGGTTTCAGGATTTTTGCGCCACGATTTCACCGTCAACGTTTCGGCATTGTTAGGGTCGGAATATTTGTTGGCGAGATACGTGCGGAAACGCATAATCTCAGTGTCAAGATACGATTTTTGCAACTCAATGGTTATCAATTCGTTCTCGTTGGTAACGGGATTTACGACCGTAGCCGCAAAGTCAAGACGCAAAATTCTAACGCCCGATTTTTCCTCAATAACGGGAGTATCATTGGCAATGATTTTTAAGTCAATGATTTTGCGCTGCAAAAGTGCTGACAGCAGTAAAGTCGCTGACTTCTCATTCTGCATCATATATTTAAACGCAGAATCATATATTGGATTTGCAAGGTATTGTGCCATGGCTAAAAAAATTTTATAGCACAAAATTAGAAAAAATATTTTTCAGAAAAAATAATTTTCTACCTTTGTCGCATAAATAAAACACGTTGATTATGGTTAACAACATAAAATGAGTACAACTGAAAAAATAATTTCGGAAATGACCGCCTTGAAAGACGAAACGCAAAGAAAAAATTTAATGCGTTTTTTCAAAACGGGAAAAGGCGAATACGGCGAAGGTGATGAATTTTTAGGTCTGCGCTGTCCGCAAACCCGCGAAATCGTCAAAAAATATTACAAGAAAACCTCTCTCGAAGACGTGGAAATCCTTGTTAAAAATTCTTTTCACGAAATCCGTCTCTGCGGTTTTTTGATTTTGGTGGAAAAATACGCCAAAGTAAAAGACAAAAACCCGATGGAAAAAATACTCAAACGCGATGAGATTATCCGCCTTTACCTCAAAAATTCTGAATACGCCAACAACTGGGACTTGGTTGACATGACTGCGCCCAAACTTCTCGGCAAATGGTTTTTGGACAAGTCTATGGTATCCGACGAAGAAAAAACGCAAATCATAGACAACCTCGCTTATAGCAAAAATCTCTGGCAAAGGCGCATTTCTATGGTTTTTTCGTGGTGGACTTCACGTCAAAACCGTCCCGACATTGCCCTCAAATACGCTTTAATTCACCTTGGCGACAAACACGACCTCATGCAAAAAGCTGTCGGTTGGATGTTAAGGGAAGTTGGCAAAAACTGCTCTTACGATTTGTTAAGAGAATTTTTAGAAGATAATTACCAAAGACTTTCACGCACCTCGCTACGCTACGCAATCGAAAAATTTGACGAAAAAGAACGCAAGTATTGGCTTGAAAGATAATTAGTTATCTTTCAAGATTTGATACAAGATAACAGCAAGTGCCATCAGAATAAGTGCCGACCATGACAAAACAACACCCGCTTTGGAATTTTTGCGCCTCACAATAAGCGAGATAATCCATAATACCGTGCTTACAGCCGCAACGGTAAAAATTAAAACTGCTTTTGACATATATATTAAGAAATTTTTAAGCGCAAAGATATAAAAAATCTATGGAATAATATTTGCAATTCTTAAAATATCGAAGTATTTTTGCAATTTGAAAAAATTGATATGAAAACAAATATATACATATTCATTTTAACTGCGCTTATGCTTTTAACTTTTAGCAAAACGGCTGAAAGTCAGAGCAATACCACTAACATTGACACATCTGGAATGAGAGCAAGGTTGAACTCGTTAACACAAAAAATAGAAACCTGCAAAGCCGAAAACAATTATGAAAATTTTGACAAATACGTTTTAGAAGGATTAAAAATCTGTTATACACTCCAAGATACAGCAGCAACAGCACGCTACTTGTTCGAAACAGCGAGATTTTATTCCAACAATATGCGTTATGCCGATGCCTTAACATATCTGAACAAATCGCTATCAATTTGTCAAAAAATCAATGACTCCACTCTTTTAGGTGATATATACAGCAATTTAGGAGCGATATATGCAGAAACTCATATTTACGATATGGCTCTGGATTATCTCAACAAATATATAGAAATAGCCAAAGCAAAAAACGATGAACCATCCGTTATATCAGGCGAATTAACAATCGCCCTTATAAAAAGCGAATTTTACGAGGTAAAAAACGACACTCTCAGTCTCTTGGAAGCTCTGAAAAAATGCGAAGAAATATATCAGAAAACATTAAACAATCCAGAAATGGCTTTTACCCTGATCAATCTTTGTGTTAACGTCCCGGATAAGTACTTAAAAGCAAGAGATTTTTCTGACGAACAACGTTCGGAGCATTTTCTTGCAATGGCAGATACTGTTTATTGCACGGGGTTGAAATTTGCCGACCAAATCCCAATTGTTAAAACAATGTTGTTTCCGGCCAAGATAGCACTTTTTTGTGCGAAAAAAAAATACGCTGAGGCTAAAAAAAGTTTGGAGGCTTTCAAGAGGGATTCTCAAACAAATTATTATTTCGTTGTGGCAGCCAATACATACTACAAAGAAATTAATGACTATCCCAATTATTTAAAATATTTTTCTGAAAGAAGGCAGATTGAGCACAAAAATTTTTCAGCAGATATGTGCGTAAAATACGAGCGCAACCAATCTGAAATGCAATACAAAGCGAAATTAGCAGATTATGAAAGAGAAGCCAAAGAACGAGACAAACTTTTTGAATTGGAAAGCCAAAGGTCTGAAATTCAAAACAATGGTATGTTGGCGGTAATTTTTATAGTTCTTTTAATCGCTGTTTACAAAGTCGTACAACTCAAAAACACCAACAAAGTAAATCAAACTTTAAAAAAAGCCAACGAAGATATTAATTTTAGAAACAGAAAATTACAGGAACTTCAAGTCAAAATTCTCAGTCAGACCGAGGAAATCAAAACACAGAACGCCCTCATTGAAGAGCAGAAAAACAACCTCAAAGACATCAACGAGCATCTTATTGGCTCCATACGCTACGCGCAGAGAATTCAAAAGGCGGCTGTTCCCTCAAAAGAGATGATGGACAAGATTTTTCCCGAAAACTTTGTTTATTGGCAGCCGAAAGACATAGTTTCGGGTGATTTTTATTGGGCAGCAACCGATGACAACAGAAAATACCTCATCACGGCAGATTGTACGGGACACGGCGTACCGGGTGCACTACTCAGTATGCTCGGCATTTCGGTCATAAGCGACTGTTTTGCAGCCATAACGCCTCAGACAACGGCAAGCGAAATACTTGATGCCGTAAAAAATAAGTTTCTTGAATCTTGGGCAAAAAGCGGCGGCAACATCGAAGACGGTATCGACATGGCGCTTATGGTGGTAGACCCAAAAAACAACACACTTCAATACGCCGGCGCAAAACGTCCCCTTGTTATGGTAAGAAACAACGAAGCCACGGTTGTAAAACCCGACAAACTTTGCATCGGCTACAACTTGAAAAAAATTGACAAAAATTTCACCAACTACGTCATCAACACCGAAAAAGGCGATATGTTTTATGCGTTTTCTGACGGCATTCCCGACCAATTCGGCGGAGAAGACGGCAAAGCAAAATTTTCGCAGAAAAACCTCTTGGATCTTTTGTCGAATATTTCGGACTTTGCGCCCGATATTCAGCAGGCTTCCATAAAGGCAAACGTCGCAAACTGGATGGACTACGACGGCAAAAAGACCAAACAACTTGACGACCAGATTTTGATAGGAATCAGGGTGTAATTTTTTTTTAAAGAAAAGGCTGATATTAAAAATATTTTTGTAATTTTGCAATCTAAACTATACCAAAATTTTTTTAAAAAAAACCGATAAAAAAATTTCGGTATACATATTGCATTTTATTATAAAAAAAGTAAAAATTCAGAGGAAAAAAGTTCAGAGATGAAAAAACTGACATTATCACATTTTTTAGTCAAAAATTTTGATTTGAGGCAGCAGGAGATACCTATTTTTCTCATGCTGTTTGCTCATTCGTTTTTTCTCGGTCTGGGCGGTGCGTTCTATTTCACACCCGCCAACTCTGAATTTATCCGCTATTTCGGCAGCGAACAGTTGCCTTACGCGTATATGGCATCAGGAATCGCAGGCTTTATTTTCACGCAACTCTATTCTTGGGCACAAAAGGTGATTGACAGCCGCAAACTGTTTATGTTTGCCTTGTCTTTTATGACGATAGTAACGCTTGCCTCGCCCTTTTTCGTAGGACACGTTGACCCTAAATATCTGAGTTTCTT
>JAEEXW010000287.1 GCA_016287995.1 Bacteroidales bacterium | reverse complement strand
TATTAAATTAAAAAAATTAGTCGTAAGTGTTTATAGTTAATAATCAGATTTTTAGAGTCATTATTAAAATAAAGGCTTGAAGACTTGAAACCGTATCTTCAAGCCTTTAAAATCTATCAGCAAAAATCGTACTAAAAATTATAATTTCGTAATTTTGACTTTTGTTTTAACAGTTTCGTCGAGGTCTAAATCCTGAATATTTTCACCCTCCAACGAAGTAACTTTTTCTAAAACTTTTGTCAAAGTTTGTGTACAAATGTAATCTTTGAAATCACTCAATGCTCCCTGAATTTCAGGCGTTTCGATGATTTCAACTTTGATTTTGTCCGTAACGTCAAAACCCGAATCCTTGCGGATATTTTGTATGCGGTTGATTAATTCACGCGCATAACCCTCGTTTTTGAGTTCAGAGGTAATATTAATATCAAGCGCAACTGTCAAACGTCCTTCGCTCGCAACCAAACGTCCCGGAATATCTTCCGATGTGATTTCAGTTTCGCTTGTCAAAATGTTTACAGTTGTATTATTTATGTCAATATCAATGCTACCCTTGTCTTCAAAACTTGCTATTTCCTCTTGACTAAGGTTTGCAAGGAAATCAGCAACGGCTTTCATATTCTTGCCGAGTTTTTTGCCAAGTTGCTTAAAATCAGCCTTTACCTTCTTGGTTAAAATACCTGCCGTCTGATGCAAATACTCTAATTCTTTAACATTTACTTCGGTGAGAATCAGATTTTTAACAGCATTCAATTGAACTTCCGCTTTATCATTCAAAATCGGAATCATAATCTTCTGCAACGGCTGACGAACCTTTATATTCGCCTTACGGCGCAAAGCAAGCACCATAGATGATACCTTCTGAGCCACGTCCATTCTCTCCTCTAACTCTTTATCTATCGCTTTATCGTTGTAAACCGGATAGTTAGCGATGTGAACAGAGCCTTCAAAACGTCCCGTTACCGCATTCAAATCTCTGAAAATTCTATCAGCATAGAACGGCGCAATCGGAGCCATAAGTTGCGATATTTTTTCCAAACAAGTATAAAGCGTCTGATAAGCAGAGATTTTATCGTCGTTATATTCGCCGCCCCAGAAACGTTTTCTGTTAAGACGGACATACCAGTTAGAAAGATTCTCCGTTACAAAATCCTGAATCATTCTTCCCGCTTTGGTCATATCAAAGGCTTGGAAACAATTATCAACGTCTTTTATCAACGAATTTAAAAGCGAAAGAATCCAACGGTCAATCTCCGGACGGTCGCAGACCGCTATTTCCTTCTCTTTGTACGTAAAGCCATCGACATTAGCGTAAAGAGCAAAGAATGAATACGTATTATAAAGCGTACCAAAGAATTTGCGTTTGATTTCGTCAACGCCGTCAATATCGAATTTGAGGTTTTCCCACGGCGAAGCATTTGTCAGCATATACCAACGTACGGGGTCAGCACCGAATTTTTCGATTGTTGAGAACGGTTCAACGCTGTTGCCGCGAGATTTTGACATCTTTTCGCCTTTCTTATCAAGCACAAGACCGTTTGAAACAACGTTCTTAAAACAAATCTTGTCAAAAACCATTGTCGAAATAGCGTGCAACGTGAAAAACCAACCACGTGTCTGGTCAACACCCTCAGCAATAAAATCTGCCGGATAAACTTTTTCAAACTTTTCCTTGTTTTCAAACGGGTAGTGAAGTTGAGCGTACGGCATTGCACCCGAATCGAACCAAACGTCAATCAAATCGCTTTCGCGTTTCATCGGTTTTCCTGACGGTGAAACCAAAATCACTTGGTCGATATACGGTTTGTGCGGGTCAATCTTGTCATAATTTTCTTTTGAAAAATCGCCGACAACAAAATCCTTGTAAGGATTCTCTTTCATAAATCCTTTTTTGATTGACTCGTTGATTCCGTTAATCAACTCTTCAAACGAACCGATACAAACTTCTTCTTTGCCGTCTTCGGTGCGCCAAATCGGAAGCGGTGTGCCCCAATATCTTGAACGCGAAAGATTCCAATCAATAAGGTTTTCAAGCCACTGACCAAATCTGCCCGAACCTGTTGAAGGCGGTTGCCAATTAATCGTTTTGTTAAGTTCGATTAACCTGTCTTTAACAGCCGTTGTGCGGATAAACCATGAATCAAGCGGATAATAAAGAATCGGCTTGTTAGTTCTCCAACAATGCGGATATGAGTGAGTTACTTTTTCTGATTTGAATAATTTGCCTTCGTGTTTAAGTTTTACAACGATGTCAACATCAACGTCTGTCTTGCCGGTTTCGTCGTATGCTTTTTTAACGACTTTGCCCGAAAATTCGCCAAGACCGTCAACGAGTTTTCCTTGCTTATCAACTAAGGTGAGCGAACCGATTCCGGCTTGTTTTGCAACGCGGAAGTCGTCAGCACCGAAACTCGGCGCAATATGAACGATACCCGCACCGTCAGAAGTTGTAACGTAGTCGCCGGGGATAACTCTGAAAGCATCACCGTCAGTAGGCTGAATGTAAGGCAAAAGTTGTTCGTAACGGATTCCGCACAATTCTGAACCTACGAACTCTTTTTCAACCTCGTAAGGAACGTCTTTCCCCTCTTTGTAGTCCTCAAATTTAAGGTCTTTGTTTTTTTCGGGGAAATAACTATGCAAAAGGTCTTTTGCTAAAATTATCGAAACTTTTTTGCCGGTGAACTGATTGATTGTCTTAACTTTAACGTAAACGATTTTTGGTCCGACAGCCAAAGCAGTGTTAGAGAAAAGTGTCCAAGGCGTTGTTGTCCAAGCCATAAAACGAACGTCTTCGTCATCAGAAGAGAAGATTTTTTTGGCTTCATCTGTGTTGTTAATTGCCTTGAAAAGTACGGTTGCCGTTGTGTCTTTTGTATCGCGATAACAACCGGGCATATTGAGTTCGTGCGAACTAAGTCCCGTACCTGCTGCGGGCGAATACGGTTGAACGGTGTAACCTTTATATAAAAGTCCTTTGTTGTAAAGTTGTTTCAACAGCCACCAAAGGGTTTCGATATAATCGCTTGTATAAGTGATGTAAGGGTGTTGCATATCCACCCAATAACCGATTTTTTCGGTGATGTCCTCCCATTCGGAGGTAAATTTCATTACGGCTTTGCGACAAGTTTTGTTGTATTCTTCGACAGAGATTTTTTTGCCGATGTCCTCTTTTGTGATACCCAGAGATTGTTCAACGCCGAGTTCAACGGGTAATCCGTGAGTATCCCAACCGGCTTTACGGTCAACACGATAACCTTTTGCCGAAAAATATCTTAAAACTGAATCTTTTATAGTACGCGCCAAAACGTGATGGATTCCGGGTTTACCGTTAGCGGAGGGCGGACCTTCGTAGAAAATAAAGGCAGGCGCACCCTCGCGGGTCTTCAAACTCTGTTCAAAAGTATGCTCTGATTGCCAGGTCTTTAAAACCTCGGCATTGATTTCAGGCAGGTTGAACTGTTTGTATTCTGCAAATTTCTTATTCATCGTTTTTCAAAAATTAATTTTTTGCAAAATTAATTCAAACTAAGATAAATGCAAAATTTTTTTTATGCAGATTTTTTTTATACTTTTGCGAGGAACAATTTTTAGTTGAAAAAAAAATGAACGAAGTAATAAAAGCATTAAAAGAGCGCAGAAGTGTCCGCAAATTCAAGGCGGACATGCCGAAAAAAGAAGATTTGAACCAAATCATTGAAGCGGGTTTGTGGGCGGCAAGCGGCCGCGGTCAGCAGTCGCCAATTATTATCGCCGTAACTAACAAGGAGTTGCGCGACAGACTTTCAGCGGCAAACTGCAAAATAGGCGGCTGGGACAGCAGTTTTGACCCGTTTTACGGTGCGCCTGCAATTCTCATCGTTTTGGCGGACAAGAGTTTCAACACATACCTTTATGACGGCAGCCTTGTAATGGGCAATATGATGGCTGCGGCACACTCCATAGGATTAGGCAGCATTTGGATTCACCGCGCAAAAGAAGAGTTTGAAGCCCCTGAATGGAAAAAACTGCTTTCAGACTTAGGCATCAACGGCGATTTTGAAGGCATAGCACATTGCGCAGTCGGCTATACCGACGGCGAACTCCCCAAACCGTCAGAACGCAAAAAAGGAAGAGTATTTTGGGTGGAGTAAAGAGAGTTTAAGGTCGCAAATTGCTACTTCCAATTTTGTTCCAAAATTACAACAAAAAATCGAAAATACAAAAAACAACCTCCCCTGCCCCGCGCTACATCGCGCAAGACAGGGGATTTTTAATTTTGTGCAGTCTGTCAAACATGGCTAATTGCAGTGATTAACCACGAGAACCGACATAAAAGCCGAAATACATTTGTACATTCCGAAGGAAATGCGTACCTTTGTGCCTAATAATAAAAATCGCGGAAAGGTGTATATTTGGTATATCTAAAAATCGCGGAAAG
>JAEEXW010000286.1 GCA_016287995.1 Bacteroidales bacterium | reverse complement strand
CTTTCCACGCCGGTCAGATGATTGAATACGGCACTAACGTTGTCGGCGGCGTTACCCCCGGCAAAGGCGGTCAGACCCATCTCGACAAACCCGTTTTCAACACCGTTGAAGAGGCGGTTAAGGCTACGGGGGCTAACGTAAGTTGTATTTTCGTTCCGCCGGCATTTGCCGCAGATTCGATAATGGAAGCAGCAGAAGCGGGTATCAAAGTGATTGTCTGCATTACCGAAGGCATTCCTACTCAGGATATGGTAAAGGTAAAAGAGTACCTTAAAGACAAAGACGCAAGACTTATCGGTCCCAACTGTCCGGGTATTCTTACTGTCGGTCAGGCAAAAGTCGGAATTATGCCGGGCTTTATCTTCAAAGAAGGTTGTGTAGGCGTTGTATCACGCTCTGGTACACTTACTTACGAGGCTGTTGATCAAGTAACAAAAGCAGGTCTGGGTCAGACGACGGCTATCGGTATCGGCGGAGACCCGATTATCGGAACCTCAACCTTGGACGCCGTAAAACTTTTTATGGCAGACCCCGAAACAAAGGGCATTATTATGATAGGAGAAATAGGCGGTTCTATGGAAACTGATGCCGCTTATTGGATTAAAGAACACGGTACAAAACCTGTTGTAGGTTTTATCGCCGGACAGACCGCACCGAAAGGCCGCAGAATGGGACACGCGGGCGCAATCATCGGCGGAAAAGCCGACACCGCTGCCGCTAAAATGCAGATTATGAGAGAGTGCGGAATCACGGTCGTTGAATCTCCCGCCGATATGGGAAAAGCAATGGCGGAATTGCTGAAAAAATAATCATAATCAATGATATCAAGCGTTCCCTTCCGTCTTTTTTCAGGCGGACGGGACGTTTTTATTAATTTCAAATATGAACGAGTCTATATTAAGTGCGTTGATGCAAATGTTTGCTATCGTGGCAACGATGAAAGCCTCCGACGAAATGTCAGAGGATTCGCGTACTACGGTGGAAGCATATTTGAAACTGCAACTGAGTCAGCAACTTGTGGATAAGTATCTGAAACTTTTCGACGAGTATTACGCTATTCAGAGCGGTGCCGCACGCAAAAATTCCGACGCTAAGCAGAAAAAGCGTAATTCGATGAACTCGGTAAAAGTCTTGAAAATTTGCAACGAGGTCAACGAAACGCTTCAACAACACGACAAAATCATCGTGGTAATCCGTCTTTTGGAGTTTGTTAAAAGCACTGTTGACGAAAAAGACCTTGACTTTATCAACACCGTCGCAGAAACTTTCAACATTCCCGAACAGGAATACACCGACCTGAAAGCCTTTGTCCTGTATTCTGCAAAGGAGATAACAGACAAGACGCAGTTTATGATAGTCGGTTCGCAGCCCGTTCCGCTCGAACTCGCTACGGCAAAATTCATATTTGAAAAAAATCTCAAAGGCGTTATTGAGATTATCCGCATGAAGTCGGTCAACCTGCTGTTTTTCAAGTACACAGGCAGCGAGACCGTTTACATGAACTCCTCGCAGGTTATCCCCGAAAGAACTTATCTTATGGGTAACGGTGCGGTTATCAAAAGCGCGAAAATTACGCCCGTATATTTCAGCGACATTTCAAGCCGTTTTATTCTTGACGAACAGAAATCGAAGTTGGAGTTTGCCGTTGAGGACATTGAGTTCAGGTACGGCAACAGCGACAACGGTATTCACAAATTCTCGTTTTACGAGGAATCGGGCAATCTTATCGGTATTATGGGCGGCAGCGGCGTCGGCAAGTCAACGCTTCTGAACCTTTTTATCGGCAACTATCCTTTGGCGGGCGGCAAAATCACAATCAACGGTTATGACTATGTTGACGGCAAGGAAAAATTAAAAGGCGTTATCGGTTATGTGCCTCAGGACGATTTGCTGATTGAGGAACTTACCGTTTTTCAGAATTTGTATTTCAACGCCAAACTCTGTTTCAACAATTTTACAGAGGAGCAGATTATTAAGACAGTGATGAAAATTCTGACCGAAATGGATTTGAGCGAAATCAAAGACCTCAAAGTAGGCGGTCCGCTCAACAAATTTATCTCCGGCGGTCAGAGAAAGCGTCTTAACATCGCCCTCGAACTTATGCGCGAGCCTTCGGTTTTGATAGCCGACGAGCCGACCTCAGGTCTGTCGTCAGCCGATTCCGAAATGGTTATGACGCTTCTCAAAGAGCAGACTTTCAAGGGAAAACTCGTCATTGTAAACATCCACCAGCCTTCGAGCGACATTTTCAAGATGTTCGACAAGATTCTCGTGATGGACAGGGGCGGTTATCCGGCATATTACGGCAATCCGCTTGACGCGATTTCGTATTTCAAGAAGATTTCCGACAACGTTTCGTTTCAGGAGGGCGAATGTCCGCTGTGCGGCAACGTTAACCCCGAACAGATTTTGGAAACCCTTGAAGCAAAGATGGTTAACGAGTACGGAAAACTTACCCGCAACCGAAAAATTACTCCGAAAGAGTGGTACGGTCTTTTCAACGAAAACATCGCGCCCAAAATCAAGGAGAAGAAAAAGAATTTTCATGAGGAAAAAACGGAAATTCCAGAAAACAATTTCTGTATTCCCGACAAGTTCAATCAGTTTAAGATATTTTTCAGGCGTAACATTCTGTCAAAAATAGTTGACAGACAGTATATGCTTATCAACCTTTTGGAGTCGCCGGTTTTGGCGTGCATTTTGGCGTACTTCATCAAGTTTTTCTCCGGCACGCCGGACGATCCGGGCGAATATGTTTTCGCAAACAACGAAAACATACCGGCTTATATGTTTATCTGTGTTATCTGTTCGCTGTTTATCGGCTTGTCGGTCAGCGCGGAAGACATTATCAGGGACAAGGTGATTCTGAACAGAGAGCGGTTTTTGAATCTCAGTTGGACGAGTTACATCAACGCCAAAATCGTAACGCTCTTGATTTTGTCTGCTATTCAGACATTTACGTTTGTCTTGTTGGGCAATTTGATACTTGAAATTCACGGACTTACGCTCAATTATTGGTTTGTGCTGTTTACAACGTCGGCTTTTGCGAATATACTTGGTCTTAACGTGTCTTCGGCACTCAGCAGCGTTGTCAACATTTATATTCTTATACCTTTTATAATAGTGCCGGAACTTTTGTTCGGCGGCGTTTTGGTAAGTTTCAACAAGTTGCACAAGGATTTTGCCTCGGCGGACTGCGTGCCTGTTGTAGGCGACGTGATGACCTCGCGCTGGGCTTACGAGGCTTTGGCTCTGACTCAGTTTGAGGACAATCCTTACAGCAAGCATTTCTATCTTGTGGAGAGAAAAATCTCCCAGGCTAACTACGATGCGACATTCCTTGTTCCTAAGTTGAAGACTCTCAACGAACTGTCGCGCAGGGCGGTTAAGACCGGCGAAAACTTGGACAAAGTAGAGCGCGATTTAAAAGTCATCAAAACGATGATTGTTCAGATTTGCAAGGACAGGGGCTTGGAGTTCAAGGACGTTGACAGGATAAACAAAGACGGCTACAACGACACTGTTGCTGACGCTCTTGACGACTTTTTGGAGGACGTAAAAGTTAAAGCCGAAAAAGAACAATACCGTGCCTCTGAGGAAAAAGACGACATTTACGCACGCCTTGTCAAGGAACTCGGTTCGCGTACAGCGGTTAGAAAACTTCAAAGCGACAATCAGAACAAGCGTTTGGAAGAAATGCTTCTCAACAAAAACGAAGTCGAAAAAGTGCTTGTAACCGCAAGCGGCAGGCTTGTCCAGCAGAAAGACCCCGCTTATCATATTACGAGGTTTACTAACGGAAGGGCGCATTTTTATTCGCCCGTCAAGAGGCTCGGACCTTTGGAAATAGGAACGTTTGCCTTTAATATGGTGTTTATTTGGATAACTACGGTGATACTTTATTTTGCCTTAAAGTTTACGCTGCTGAAAAAACTGCTTGACAAGATAAGCGGTTTTCAATTCAGTCTCAAACTCAAAGCAGACAAAAAGCAGGTTGCCGCTCAAAAATAAGATGTTATGAAAAAGAAAGTATTGATGATTGCGGCGGCTCTCTGGGCAGCCGTGCTGGGTGGCTTTATATTCGGTTGTTCAAACGCCGGCTCTGACAACAACCGTTTGAAGGGCAAAATCCATTTGTTGAAAAACGAAAGCGTGGCGTTGAAGATAAAAATCGTGCCGTATGAAGGCGGTCAGAGATATGTTACCGCAAAGTTTTTCGACCTTGACGGCATGTTTGTCGGCAGGTTTGAGCGCGAGTATAACGGCGGCGACATTCTTCTTACGATGGGCGATATAAATGTCGGCGGACGTCATGTGGTTTTTCCGCAGAAGATGGTTTACGGTGAAAACAATTCTACGGTTATCCCTTTGACGGAGTATTACGCAAAAGAGGGCTATCCGAAGATTTACGTTTCTCGCAACATCGACAC
>JAEEXW010000285.1 GCA_016287995.1 Bacteroidales bacterium | reverse complement strand
AAGGCGACGATAGATACAAGCACATACCCGTTATAGGGCTTACGGCTCATAATTTGGAAGATTTTATTTCCGAATACGGGGATGCGGGATTCGACAATATTTTGGAAAAGCCCTGTCCTGACAGCGAAATTACCGAGGTGTTGGATCAGTTCAGGAAATAACATTTTTACAAACGAAAAGGATTAACAATGAAAAAGAGAGCACAAACAAACGCAGCATATTCATACGCCTTTACGGGTTTTCTGTTGGGCGTGGGGCTTTTGGCGGTTATCGTATTTTTGAATATGGTTTTTCAGAAAGAGCCCATATCTTTTGATTTAATTGTGGATACGTTCAGGGATAATCCGTCAATGTGGATTAACCTTGCTTTGCCGTTTTTGTTTGGCTTTTTCGGATATTACGCCGGCGGCGAACTTCAAAACAGAATCACCGACCTTAACGACGACATCAGCAGCGAGCAGTCAAAATCGCGTAAAATCTTCGACTTTATTGAGAAAATTCGTCAAGGCAATACCGATTTTCAATATGAGTTTCAAGAGGGCGACGAAATCGGAAAATCCCTTATCAACCTTCGCGACGAGTTGAAACGCAGCAAAGAGGAGGAGGAAACCCGTAAAAACGAAGATAAGGAGCGGCATTGGATTACGGAAGGTTTGGCAAAGTTCGGTGCTATCTTGCGGGAAAACAACGGCGACATCGACACCCTTTCAAACGAGGTCATAATGAACCTTGTGAAATACGTCAACGCGCAGCAGGCGGGCTTTTTCCTTTTGCAGGAAAAGGACGGCAAAAAGTATTTCAACATGACCGCTTCGTATGCTTACGGCCGCAAAAAATATCCCAACAAAGAAATTGAATGGGGCGAGGGTCTTGTCGGGGCGTGCGCTCAAGAGAAAAAAACTATTTTTATAAAGGAGACAAAAGAGGACTACGTAAAAATTACTTCCGGTCTCGGAAAATCCAATCCGAGAAGTCTTGTAATCGTGCCTTTGAATTTCAACGACGAGATTTACGGCGTTGTGGAGATTGCCTCTTTCGTAAAATACCAGCCTTTTGAAATCGAGTTCATAGAGAGGGTTGCCGAGTCAATCGCATCTACGATTTCAAACGTTAACATCAACATGCGTACCGCGCAACTTCTTAAAGAGTCTCAGGCTCAGGCGGACATCATGGCGCGTCAGGAGGAAGACATGCGCAAAAACATGGACGCGCTCAAACGTACGCAGATTGAGGCGGCAAAACAGTCAGAACAGTTTATTTCGTTCACCAACTCGGTGAACCACACCATGATACGTGCCGAGTACAGCGTTGACGGCTTTTTGTTATACGCCAATACGAAATTTTTGACGAAACTCGGCTACACCAACGCCTCCGAAATTGAGGGAAAACATATTTCGATGTTCATTTCCGACAAAGACAGGGCATGGTTCAACGATTTGTGGCAGAATCTCGCCTCAGGCGGCAAGCACTTTGAGGGCGATATGAAGCACGTTACAAAGTCGGGAACCGATGTCTGGACTATGGCGACATACGTTTCGGTGCGCGACCACGAAAGAAAACCCGTCAAAATACTTTTCCTTGGTATCGACATCACCGAGAGTAAGAAAGAAAGCCTTGACTACAAAGGTCAAATCGACGCTCTTAACCGCTCTACCATGAAAGCGGAGTACGGTCCTGACGGAAGGGTTCTTGAAATGAACCACAAACTTATTGACATTTTGCAGTTTACGCCCGAAGAACTTGTAAAGCGTACTATTTTCAACTTTTTGACGGCGGCTGATTTGGACGATTTCAAGGTTATCTGGAAAAATATTATCAACGACGTGCCGTTTGAAGGCAGACATAAATGGTTTACGAAAACGGGTGAAGAGAGGTGGTTTCAGGGTACATACACCGTTGTTCACGATTTGTACGGCGAGCCTGCGAAAATCGTCTTCATTGGAAACGATGTTACTGAGCAAATCCGTATTGAGGAAAAAGCCCGCGA
The DNA here is from genome assembly GCA_016287995.1 of Bacteroidales bacterium. GTDB lineage: Bacteria > Bacteroidota > Bacteroidia > Bacteroidales > UBA3824 > UBA3824. The sequence continues at coordinate 2,444 of JAEEXW010000285.1, read as the reverse complement.
ACAGACAGAAATTTTGAAAGAACAGGAGCAGAAACTTTCGCAGTCAAAAGTGGAACTTTCGAGAAAACTCAAAGAAGCCCGCGAAGAAATGAAACTGCAATTCCGCGAGGTTTCTATCGTGAAAATATTGTCAGACAAGACGTTGGAAGGTATGTTGGACGCCGTTGTAACTATCAATCAAGACAACAAGATAACGCTTTTCAACCGTGCCGCCGAAGAACTTTGGGGCATTCAAAACGAAGAGGTTATGAATAAGGATATTTCAGAACTTCTTCCGACCGACAAAGTGGGCGCAGATGAAAATTATCTCGGAAATTTCTTCAAGTACGGCGACAAAACACTCGTTGGAAAACGTACCGAAGTCTTTATAATAGATAAATTTGAAGAGCGTACAAACGTCCTTGTTACCCTTGCTGAGGCAGCGGTAGGAGAGAGGTACACTCTTACAGCATTTATTCAAAAGATTGAAGTGGAATTGTTCTAAAAAGAAAGGGGTTGAGGCAAATGCAGCAACCCCTTTCTTTTTTTTATTCGTCTTCGTCGTATGTTTTAATTCTAAGTTGCAGAGGCAAATCAAGCGCGTAACAGAGGTCTTCTCCGTTTTCCTGCGAAGAATCGTCGCCGTCTTCGTATGACCAAATAACGGAAACTTTTTTGCCAGTGTTTTTCTGAGTTTCTTTCAACAGAAAAAGTATGTCGGCTATTTTTTTCAATGAGGTTGAATTGTAATAGTCGAGGTTTATTTCTATTTCCGTTTCCTCGTTCGGCTCTTTTGAGTAGTCTTCAAGCCATTTCATAACGGGAGCAAAAAATCCTTCCGTGTCTTCGGGAAGTGATCTGCCCGAAATCACAAATTTGCCGTTTTCTGTATCAAAACAGATGCGCGGCGTAGTAGTTGTAGATTCTATATAAAGTTTTTGTAACATTTGTTTTGTTTTTATACTTTTGCTGATAATGTAAAATTAATTGTATTTTCGTTGTTTTCTTCAAACATATAGTCCATTTTTTCGCTGCTTTCGCGGGCTATGTCAATAAGACCTAAACCCGAAAAGATGCTTTCATCGCTGTGTCCGTTGCGCAAAATCATCTTGTAATACTCGTCCAAATCATGTTTGGTTTTGGAGTTGAGACCGTCGATATAGGCTTTGAGTTTTTCCTTTTCGCCTTTTGATATGCGGTTTGTTGCGCTTATCGAAAATGCCCCTTCGTCATAACCGAAAGAAAACAAGCCCGTATGTCTGCCGTCAGAATCTGGTTCGGCATGTTTGGCGATATTTTGAAGCATTTCAACCAAAATGTGGTAAACCGTCTTTTGTGTTTTAACGGAATTTTCGCCGAAATTATTTTGTGCCATGGAGAGAATCGGATTTATTGCGCTGCGGTTAAAATCGCCTTTCATCGCGATAAATTTGTTGTTGCTTTCCATTATAGCCTTTATCTCTTTTGCGTCTGAAACTCCAATTGACGGCGAAGTATCGCTTAAATCATCTTTGAGTCTTAGTTGAAAATAAAAGAACGACCTTTCGGGACTGAGTTCCACAAAATCGAAATCAAGTTTTTCCTTGGTCTTTCTTACCATTTCCATAAAGCCGAGACCCGCGCCGCCTTGTTGCGAAATCTTTTTGTTTTGAAGCGTTTCCAAAAACAGTTTTTTCAAATCTTCTGCTGTCAGAGAGTTCACCCTTTCGAGTTTTGCACGTGTGGAGGCAATGTTTTCGTTGTTAACAAAGTTGCCCGTGGTAACGTAGTAACTGCCAGAGGTTTTTCTTACAATAAAAATCTCGCCCGAAGTTTCGTTTTCTTTTCTGCCCAAAACTCCGTAGCGCAAAATGTTCTGAAAACTCTCAATCATCAGAAACGACATCTTGTTTTTTTTGCCTTCCGTGTCCGAGGCAAGGGTCATGTGCCCTTTTAAAATTTCGGTCGCAAAGCCCAAAACCGAGTTGTCAAATTTACCTAAGTATATGAAACTCAGTTCGTCATCTTTCAATTTTTCCGCTAATAGCGGGTTTGTATTATCAGTCATAATTAAATTTTTTCCTGTTCAATTTTGTTTAATGACGGCATAAAAATAAAAAATTCATTACTTTTGTGAAAACTTTTTTACAATTTTTTTTTCAAATGAGACTTTTTTTTAAAACGCTACTGTTGCTTGTAGTATTGTTAAGCGTTGTAAATCAGAGTTTTGCAACGCATAACAGAGCCGGAGAAATTGTTTATCAACATATCTCAGGATACAAGTATAAAATCAGTATTTACACCTATTGTTACACTCAAACCGAGGCTGACAGAGACGAACTTGAACTCGACTGCGGCGACGGCTCGGACAAAATGACGTTGAAGAGGATTTCTAAGACCTATTTTGACAACGAAGATGTTATGTCGTTTAGTTATTTGTGCAAAAATGTTTACGAGGGTGAGCATACGTTTTCGGGACCGGGAAC
>JAEEXW010000284.1 GCA_016287995.1 Bacteroidales bacterium | reverse complement strand
TATTTGTCACATTATCGGTTTTAAAATTGCTTAAATTAAGGCTTGTAAGACCGCTGCACCCCTGAAACATAGAACCCATATCCGTAACATTATCAGTTTTTAAGTTTCCAATATATTGTATTTCGGTCAAAGAATAACAATTTGAAAACCAATAAGCACAAGTTGTTGGCTTAAAATATGCAAACGAATTATCAAAAACAACCTTTTTTACATTATTGGCGTTAGTTATATTTGAGCCAATAAATCCACTTCCGTTTGCATTTGCTACTTTTGCTCCTTCTGGCAAAGTTTCTCCATAACCTAATGTTAAAGTTCCTGTTTTTTCATTGAAAAGACAATAAGGAGTTTGTGCAATCGCTTTTCCATAAACGAAAAACGTCAGCATAAAGACCGCTACAAGCAGTCCTAAAAGGTTTGCTATTTTTTTCATGATATTTAATTTTTAGTTAATTAGATTTTTTTCTAAAAAATGTCTACTCCCTTTATATGGCGTTTCGGCATTCTCCATTATACTTGCCTTATTTTAATGCTATACTTTTATATATGTCTAATAATTTAGAGAGTATATCTTTTAAATCATCAGGACATTTAGGTATCTTGTTTGCATTAAAAATTGCATCAATTGATTTTGTATCATCACTTGACAAATCGAAAGATACTAACTCATCACCATCACAAAAGTTTAGAGGCATACTATCGTTTTGTGTATTATCTCTTGTTAAAGAAATCACACTATTGTTTTTAGAATCTGTATCGCAATCATCTATTTGAAACGTAAAAGTAGTTTTTCCGTTTTTCCCAAATGTACTTGCACCTTGTTTTATAATGATTTTATGCTTCTTATTTATTATGATTACATAATTCTTATAATAAATAAAAGCAATTGTATCTTCAAAACTAATTGTTTCAATTGTAAATTCTCTATTAAGTTCTTTTACAAGATATTTTATGTTTATAGGTTTTTTAGTGCTACCATAATTACCCTTAATCGCATCACATACATTCTCCATATCAGGGAACATTGTCATTGTGTCATATCCACAAATTGCTAATTGTTTTAAAATACTCGGTTTAGATTTACCGGCTATTTTAATTGAAAATATTTCGACTTTTTCGTCAAAATGTAGATTATCGAAATGCATATTTTCAAAATCAGTTTTCTTCCCATTAATACCAAACAAGAAGAACAAACCTTTTTGATTAATAATGCGTGAATTTATCATTTTGGATTCAACACAAACTATCCGGTCAAAATCGGTTTTATATCCACTCATATTCGTGTCTTTATACATATAGTAAAAATCTGGTTGTTCATTTTTTATTATATGCATCAATTTTCCCATCCAGTAAACCCATTCTTTTTCTGATAGGTTTTTATATTCACCTTTGTCATTAGTAAGAAAATTAGATGGCATACACGCCACATTGGATATAAGTGTAACGCAGTCGCTATTCCAATGTTTTATACTTTTAGTTTTGACTTTAAAGATATACACGAAAGCGTCATTTTCGGGACTTGTTTCCATTTGACCTTTATAATTATAACAAGCCATAAACAAACCCGTAAATGCCGAAGATGATATATCCAATAATCTAACAGGCAATCCATAATGGTCGGCATACACCATTATATCAAATGTACTTGTTCCTTTTGGAAATTCATTATGAAACTTAGCAACATAATCATGTAACATTTTATGCTCATTTTCAATCCAATTCGGATTTCTAAATAATTGAGGGTGTAGTGCTGTCGTTCCATAATCTCTTGTCTCTCCTCTGTAAAAAAGAGTTGAGTCATTAGTATTGTTTTGTAGACTTTTAACCAAAGAAATAAAATCTTCTAATGTGCTGGCAGTGCCAATGTTTGTGATTTCCGTGCCGAAAATCTTTTTGCTTTCTGCTGTTCCCATATATTAATATCTCCTATAAATTTTTAGGTACACAGAAAGAAAACCGTCAGGAAAACCATTCAGAAAGGGCAATAAAAAAGGTGTGAACCTTAAACTATTCGTACTACACGGAAGCCTGGAAAAAAACCGTGCCACTCACAATAGTTTTTTGAACACACCGAAGGCGTATCTAAAATGTGAGTGAACACAGAATCTCCGAAAGACATTCCGTGAATAGTTCAACCTTTTCCTACTTTGAGAAAAGAGTTTCCAGGCTTTTTTCTTTAAGTACGATTAAAGTTATATTATGTCTTTTTCGTCGATAACCGCTATGCGGAAATCAACATTTATTTATACGGTAAAAATAAAAGGAATGTTTCGGATTTCAAAATATATTTGGGATTGTTTAACATAAATTAACTGATGGCGGCGGTGTAAAATGGTATCGAAAATAAAAAAAGCCGCAAAATTTTGCGGCTTTTTTTTGTTTATTTGAATTTCAGGTTTGCAGCCTGACTTTCTACGTCTTCGTATTGTGTGATAACGGTGCTTGAATTACCTATGTCGATTCCGACAGCCGAATTTACATCGCCACCGTTGATTTGCGCTGAGTGCAAGCAATATCCTACCGAGGTGAGTGTCAACGGGTTATCTACTACCGAAACATTAAGTATGTCCTCAAATTCTTTGAAGAAGTTTTCAACTAATTCCATATATAACGCACCGCCGCCGGTGATATACATTTTGTCTGCTTTTTCAAAGTCGGCATCGGTAAAGATACGGCGCAAATTCGGAGAAATAACGTCTTTATAATACATATTAAGAACGTTTCTGCGAATATCAAGAATGTCTATTCTCTGACGGTTTAAGACTATGAAATTGTTCATAAAAGCCTGTTCCATTTGTCTTTCGTTTCTTAGTCCGAGATTGTATTGACGGCTGAGTTCGTTGACAAAAAGATTTATGGCATATTGCAAACCGTCAATACTTATTGCTGTACGTTGTACAATACCGTTTTCTGTACTCAAAGCCGCCTCGCATGTACCGTAACCGAGACTTACGACAAAAAAGTTGCCGGAGGCTTTTTTCTCTCCTTTTCTAAGGGCGATTATGTTGCCTAACATTTCAGGCAAAATCTCAACTGATTTTACTTCAACTTTCATTTCAGTACGTCCTTTTGACGAAAAAGGCGACATATCGAAATCTATTTTGTGGGTTTTCTGCAAGAGGTCAAGCGTTATGGATTTGTTGACCTGATAAGTGCTGAAAGGAAAGCCCGTAGTTATAGTCAGAGGACGGTTGTTTTTGTATGAAGCCGCCAACAATGCTGACTGAAACAAAATCTGATAATCAATTTCTGTTGGAGCGGCGTTTACTGTGCGATGAGGTGCAAGCCCTTCTGTAAGTGCCAAATTGCCTACAACGTACGGAATATCGTCAATATAAAGCCGCAAACCGTTAATTAAATCTTGTGATACCATCGAAAGGTTCGAGTTGTTGTGCTCAAACACGCTCGGTATGCTTATACTGCTTCTCATAGTGTATTATATTTTTACTTTTTACTGTATTACACGGGGGTTCTTTTTTAATTAAAAAATTGCCCAAATATTATGCCAAAACACCGCTTAATTTCGCAGCTTTGATGGCTGAGGTTTCTATTGCGTTTTTCTTGTGTAGAAAACCGCTCCAAATGTAAGGAATATTTTCCAATCCGCAAAATAATCCGGAAAGAAATCCTGCAATATTTCCTGCAAGGTCTGGATAAAAACCTTTGTTGACACAATATAATACATTTTGCTTAAAATCGTAACCCTCAGAAAAACAATTTGTTAGTATATTGTAAATGCTGTTTGTGAAACTATTTTCGTTGATTTTTAAGCCGATTTTTTTTAATAATTTTTGAGTCTTTTTCTTTGATTTTTTTATTGCAGTTTTAGGGTCGTGGTCTGTTGATATAAAATACGAGGTGTAAAATATAAATGCCGCGGGTACAATAACTTCGTCACATAAGATGTCTGGAATTGCTTCCAACGCTTTTTTCTCGTCAGCACAGCAAAAGGAGTAAAGAATGCCGCTGATACAAGCACACGGAATTATTATTCTTAGTCGTTGCTCTTCGTCTTTCACCTTTATAATATACCAGTTGTTGCAAAGTTTGAAAAAATGTGTTATACCGTTTTTTATACCGTTGTTTTCATAAAGATATTTTGTGAAATCTGACAGTGATTCGTAACAAAGTGAATTAATACCTGCCGGCTCAGACATATCACCGTAACCAAGAAAATCAGAAACGGGATTTTTTAAAAGTTCTTCTTCCGTTTTGTTTTTTACCGGCAAACCTAAACTTTCTCCTATACCCGAACCAATAAACGCACCTTTGATTTTGGAAATAGTAATGGTATTCCTAACTTTTTTTTTGGTAAATATGTTTAACAATTTTTCTATAATATCAGGCATTTTGTATTAATTTTGAAGTAGCAATTCAAAAAGTATACCATTTTTTTGATTTTGCTTTTGTTTTTTTGCAAATAATATTTTAAAATTAAAAACGT
>JAEEXW010000283.1 GCA_016287995.1 Bacteroidales bacterium | reverse complement strand
ATCTCCGCTTTTTGACAATGAAATAAAATTACTGAAATTAATATACAACTAAAAAAATGAGTGCATTTTCAATAGGATTCGGCGGCATAGTGCCGACGATGTACGACAGTTCAAGTTTCCGCAGCGACAAACGCCGGGGCGGAAACTTAGGTTCTTTGGGCTCTATCTCAGCCACCGACTTGATGAAAACCGACTTTGCTCCGGGTCTGAATTTCAAAGGCGAATGGGCGGACTTCCTTGGCGAGCCTGAACGCAACTTCTATATGATTATATCATCGCCGCCCGGACACGGAAAAACAACTTTCTGTATACGTTTTGCAAACTATTTGGCAGACAATTTCGGGCGCGTGATATTCTTTGAAAACGAGATGAACCAAAGCCGAACCAAACGTATTTTTGAGTTTATTGGCGAAAAGGTATCTCCGCGTTTGGAACTGAATTTCACTTCTGACAATCCCGAAGCGATTGAAAAGATTTTAAGGTCCGGGCGTTATGATTTTGCCTTCTTTGATTCGATACAGATGTCGAACCTTGACGAAAAAGAGTTATGGAAGATGAAAAAGGACATTTTTCCGCAAATGGGAATAGTTGCAATATCGTTTGCCAACGGCAAAGGCGGCATACGCGGCTCGATTGTAAAGCAACATCAGGGCGACATCACCGTCGTTTTCAAGAAACCGGGAGTGGCAACCACAATCAAAAACCGCTTTGAGGAAATCGGACGGGAATTTCAGGTGTTTGAATGAAAAAAGATTTTGCCGTTTGAATTGATTTTCATATCTTTGCGGCACATTCCTAATATCATTTACAAATTTTTATCAAAAGGGCGTTGTGATAACGACCCTTTTTTTATATTGTTATGCCCATATTCCTAAGCATATCGTTCAAATCACAATACGGAACGCCAAAAGCATTGCAGACATCAGGAATCAATATTCTTTTTTGACTGTTAGGACTCGGTTTCTCGTATGTTACAACCGTCATACCCTTTGCTGCTGCTGTCGCCACCAAATAAGAATCCGCTACCGTTGCAAATTCATTTATCGCACTGATTTTATACTGTTTGTTTTCAGCCCATTGCATAATTTTTTTATATTTCTCCATGATGTCTGGGTCTGGCGATATAAAGAAACTGTGAGGGACATTTTCTTTAACCCATTGAGTAAGCGCGTCTCTGCCCTTGTCTATTTCTTTTTTTACGGCTTCAATAGAAAACGCCTCGCCTGAATTGACAATTTGGGCAAATTTGTTCCAAAATGTCGTCCATACATCCATAGGCAGTGTGTTCTTTGAGGTTATGAATATATTTGTATCTATGATAAAACTCATAAAGTTAGATTTTTGAGGTCATAAACTTGTGATATGTATCGCCGTAAAGACCTGTAAGGCGGTACGCATCAGTGTAACTTATCTGACGGCTTTCAGCAGCATAGCGGACGTGAATAGCAAACAATCTGCCGATTCTTTTTGTACAAGTGCGGTAAAAATCACCGCCGCCGCTTTTCTTGACTTTTGTAAAAGGACGGCTGTTGTATTCCGACCAAAAACGACGGTACTCGTCGCTGTCAATAAGACCTAAGTCATGCGCACGTCTTGCTATTACAATTTCACTTACTTTAAATGCGTTGGACATCTTTTTATAATTGCCGTTCCATTTCCGGCGCAATGTGTCAGAGGGAACGAGAAAATTTGCCGCTACTTCATCGCAGTATTTTTCCACGGCATTGTCGTTAAATTCGATATGTTCCGCGTGTCCCGCACTGACACCGAGCATAATGTGCGCTGTTTCGTGTATCAAAGTGAATATCTGTGCGTATCTGCTGTCGTTGCTGTTTACAAAAATATACGGTGCTGTGGAATTGACAAGCGCAAAGCCCCGGCACTGCGACACGTCCAAAACACGGCGGGAATTGTTGCCTACAATTCCGTTGAAAGATATAAAAATCCCGATGTTTTCAATCTGCTGTGTCAAAAGATTCGCTGCACTGCGTACATCTGAGGTTTCAAAAGCCCATTCGGAAGGCAGTTCCAAGTGTCTGCGCAATATGCCGACAGTCTCGTTTACAGGAGTATTTATTTTAACAGAATTGACAATAGGACAGATGTCAATTTCATTTTCGACTAAATAATCTTCGAGCCAGTCCTGCCTGTTTTGTATAGCGGATATTGTATCATAGACGTTTAAGTCAAAAATGCCGTTGTCCCCTTTTGCGCCTCTAAACATTGCAAAGGGTATCCTTTCTTCTGGAATTTTATTGAGAAATAAGTATCCGAAAGGAACATAAAATTTTGTGGCGAAATCTTGAAGTTGTTTGAAAGTCGGCTTTTGTTCTCCCGAAAGCCAACTTTTAAGTTTCGGGAATTTTTTTACAGCCGTTTCCTCGTCAAGCCCCGCCCTTTTATATGCCCATTGCAATTTGTCCGGTGTTATATCTATTTTTTGTATTGCCATTTTCGTATTTTTTTTAACGTTTATGCAATAATTTTCCGCCGCAAATATACCTTTTTTTCACTTCTTTTCCAACAAAATATTTCCGTTTGTCCCAAAAATTTGGCGGTGTAATTATTTCGCCGTTACTTTGCAGTAGTTATAAATTTTAAGTATAAAAAAATTATGAATGACACTGAAAAAGAAACAAACAATTTCGACAACGCTATACTCACAACCGTTGCCGATAACGTAGCCAAACTTGCAAAGGCTGTTGAAGGCATTTCAAGAATGGAAACAGCAGACACTACGGCGCAAAAATTGTTTATGAACAGGAACTGGCAACTGCCCGGAAATGTAATAGAAAAACTCAACAAAGGAGAATTGCAACTTTGTCCGCACTCGTTTTATTCAATAAAAAAAGTGGACGGAGAAATATCTTCCGGAAATATTTTCGATACACAATACATTGAAGCCGGATATACCAATGTACCAAACGGCAGAATGTTCGCAGAAGATTGTTTTCTGCTGACAGAAATACGGTTGCGGGTTTTTCGTGCTGATTATAACGGTTTTAGACTTATAGGCAATATTGATGAATACTATCCCGCAGCCTTGGGAGAGTTCAGATTTGCACAAGAAAGTACATCATATTTCAACAACTGCCCGCTGTCGTTGTTTGACAAAGGAAGGCTGGTAATGTCGCCGCCCAAAATGTTCTATCCGCAAAGGACGTTTAATTTGGAATTGACATTCCCGCGTACTATGCCCATGCCCCAAAACACATACATCAGAGCAGAACTCAACGGTATACGAACAAAAAAAGGGTAATTATTGAGTTAGCAATCCGCCCCCGTCATTTACCTTATCAACAGGTACGGTATATTCCACCAATATATTATTCCCAACACTGACAGCAAAGTCAATCAATGTCTTGACAATATCCGTCTTGGCAAGATTGACTTTGATTTTCAGCAAATCGCTGTTTTCTGTTGGTAATTCAGCAGACAGGTCTGTTAATTCTCTCAGGTAGGCTGCCAATTTGTCCTCTGATACACCTTTCGCAAGAACAATGATTATATTCTCTGCGTTAGAATCATAATGAGTATTGGGAAATCCAACCACTTCATATACTTGATTAGGGTCATCTTTCAAACTATATGGAAATATTGTTTTCAAGTGAAGCAGCAATTTTTCTTTTGCCGTACTTGATTTCCCAAAATCAATCCTGACCAATCCGTCTTCTGTATCTTCGACAATATTCGGTATTGTCCGCAGATATTCAAGCATTACCTTGCTTTTTGTGTCTGTAAATTTCAGTATCATAGATTTTTCCTAATATCCTTTTCTTTTTTTCACTTCTTTTCCAACAGCGAAATCAAACGGTCTATCTGTTCCTGTGATTTTTGTAGTTGCTTATCCTTTTCGCGGATTATTTCCATATAATTCTCCTGCGTTATATTAATAGTGTTATCTCCGTTGACGTTATTCTGAATAACGCTTGTTTTTAACATTTCGCCTTCTTTAATCTTTAACCAATTAATATCAAACTGAGGATATACTTTTTCTAATTTGCTAACAATTTGCTTGCTAATTGCTTTTTTGGATTGCATAAGTTCAGACATATAACCAGACGATATACCAAGTTTTTTGGCAATATCGTTCTGTGAGAACTCTATTTTTTTATCCAAAATATAATTTACTATGCTTATAAATCTCTCATTCATAACTGATTAACATATTTTAACTAAAATATCTTGCATTTTGTTTGCAAACTACTTGCATTTTGTTTGCAAACTACATACCTTTGCACTGTAAAAAATCACATAAAATATTACGTGAGTTTTTACAAATAGAACGCAAATATATAAATAAAAAGTATATGAACGAAACTAACGGTCAGGATTTTTTTTTAACGACTTCGGCAAGAAGGAGACAAGAAACAACCGCTTTTATAAAAAGCGAATTTGTAAAGTTAAAAAAACAATATTCAGACAAAAGCGACTGGCAAATTGCAGGTGCAATCCGTC
>JAEEXW010000282.1 GCA_016287995.1 Bacteroidales bacterium | reverse complement strand
TGGTAACATTGACTGTTTCGGCTGCGCCCTCTGCGGCAGTCTTTTTCAATTCTACCTTGTTTTTAGGCAGGTTGAACTCGGTTTTGGAATAATTATTCCAAACAATTCCATAACCTTTGTTTGAAATCAAAACCGGCATTGAAATCTGCGTATTAACCTGCGTCAAACGGCGCGGAAGACCGTTGAGATTACTATAACCGTCTTGAAACTGTCCGAGTCCGAACAAAAATTCGTCATCAGAGACTTTAAACGAAGCAAAAGCCGTATCGCCGGAAAGAGAATATGCGGCGATTTTATCTTTTATTTCGTTGACATTTAAAGACTTAGCAGCATTAAAATTCTGTGGCAGATACACTAATTCTGGTAGTTTGCTAATGCTGTCGGTTGAATAACGCACTCGTGTAGCGTTGTTATCTAACGGCACAATATAAAGCCGCTGAGCCGATGCCGAGGTAAGGCAAACGGCTGATAATAAAGTAAATACGATTTTTTTCATAATATAAAATTTATTGTACAAAAATAATAAAAATTTCTTAAAAAAATTTACAAATATCGGATTAAAAATATAATTTTGCGGCATAAAATTTTCAAGATGAAAAACGCTTTATTATTTTCTCTTATCATACTTTTTTCTTCGTGTTTTCATACTAAAACCGAAGAGCCGGCATTAGAAGAAATCCCTTTAAAATACGCTTCGCACATAAAAATTTTTAAGGGCAAAGATTTTTATACCGTTAAAATAAGAAATCCGTGGGACACTTTAAAAATTCTACATTCCTATATTATAACGGACAAAAATAATGAAAACCGTTTTGAAAATTTCAAGAACTTTACCATCATAAAAACGCCTATTGAAAACGCTTTGATTTTCACTTCGTTACACGCAAGCCTCGTAAAAAATCTCGGCTGTAAAAAATCAATTTCAAGCCTTTGCGATGTTCAGTATGTTTTGGACAAAGAACTCCTGAGCGATGTTAAAAACGGTAAAATCAAGGATTTAGGCTCGTCAATGACACCTGATGTCGAAAAAATCATACTTCAAAATCCCGAAATCATAATGCTTTCACCGTATCAGACTTCAGGTAATTTCGGTACGCTCGGCAAAACCAAAATTCCACTTATAGAATGTGCTGACTATATGGAAAATTCACCGCTCGCACAAGCAGAATGGATAAAATTTTATGGCTTGATTTTCAACAAATTAAATACAGCAGATTCTATTTTTTCAGAGGTTGAAAAAAACTATTTATCTCTGAAAGAACTTGTAAAAAATACCAAGCAAAAGCCGAAACTTTTACCGAATAGTTTAATCGGCGGCCTTTGGTACATTCCGTCAGAAAAATCCACAGCAGGACGTTTTTACACTGACGCCGGTTTCGACTATCCTTTCAATTATCTTGACGGTTTCGGGACAGTGCCGCTGAATTTTGAAACAGTATTTGAAAAGGCTCACGACGCGGACATCTGGATTGTAAAATACAACCGCGAAGAAGACTACTCTGCAACGACATTTTCGGCAGAAAACGCCAACTATCAGAAATTTAAGGCTTTTAAAAACAAAAATGTATTTGTCTGCAACACCGCTGAAATTCCATATTATGACCAGACACCATTTTTCCCGGATTTGCTGCTGAAAGATTTAATCAAAATTTCGCACCCGGAATTGTTTGAGGGTTATAACCTTATGTATTTCAAAAAGTTAGAATAGCCGATGAAAATATTTTTTGCGGTTATATTATTTGTTTTGCTTTTTGTGCTAAACCTTTTGACAGGTTCGGCTGACATTCCGTTTGAAGAGGTTTTGAAAGTTTTGACTACAAAATCCGACAACGAAGTTTTTAGCGTAATAGTCTTGGAAAACCGTCTGCCTCAGGCTATTACGGCAGTTTTTGCCGGAATAGGGCTTTCCGTCGGCGGACTTATAATGCAGACTGTTTTTTTTAATCCGCTTGCAGGGCCTTCGGTGCTTGGAATCTCGTCGGCTTCCACACTCGGCGCGGCTGTTGTAACGTTCTTGTTTTCAAACGTTTTCTTGGAGTTTAACAGCAGATTTTCCGTAGTTTTGGGCGCACTATTTGGTGCGGCAGCGGTGATTCTGCTGATAGTTTTTTTGTCGGGAATTATCCGCAGCAGTCTCACCTTATTAATTATAGGTCTGATGATTAGTTACATTTCCGGCTCGGCGGTTACTGTCCTGAACTTTTTCGGCACGGAGCAGAGCGTCAAAAATTTCACGGTCTGGAACATGGGCAGTTTTTCAGGACTTGAAAATGCAGATTTGCCGTTTTTTGTTTTGCCGGTTATGATTGCGGGCGCGGCGGCGTTTCTTACTGTTAAACCACTGAATCTCTTACTATTAGGCGAAAATTATGCTCAAAATCTCGGTGTAAACCTCAGGCGCACAAAAGCCGTTTTACTCTTAATCGCAGGCGTTTTGACGGCTGTCGTAACGGCGTATTGCGGACCGGTTTCGTTTATCGGACTTATAGTGCCGCACGTGGCAAGGCTTGTATTAAAAACTTCAAACCACACAAAAATTTTACCGGCAAGCGTGTTTTTTGGAGCATGTACCGCTCTGATTTGCAACTTGTTATGCGTTTTACCGGGAAGTTATGGAATTTTACCGCTAAATGCAGTTACACCAGTTTTCGGAGTTCCCGTAATTCTTTATTTGCTTGTTAGCAAAAAAAATATTAATTTTGCAGGTTCTTAGAAGTATATAAATTTACTATAAAAAAATGACAATCAACGAGATACAAGACGAAATAATTGAAGAATTTTCGGTCTACGACGAATGGCTCGACAAGTATGAGTACCTCATCGAACTCGGCAATTCGCTGGAAATAATTCAGGAAAACAAAAAAACTCCTGACAATATCATACAAGGCTGTCAGTCAAGGGTTTGGCTCGACGCCAAACAGGAAGCGGACGGCACTCTGAGTTTTGCGGCCGACAGCGACGCCATCATCACAAAAGGTATTATCGCGCTGTTAATCAGGGTTTTCAACCGTCAAAGACCGCAAGACATAATTGACGCTGATTTGTATTTTATAGACAAAATCGGCTTGTCGGCAAACCTCTCGCCCACCCGCGCCAACGGTCTTGCCGCAATGATTAAACAAATTAGATATTACGCATTGGCATTCAACGCATTAAAAAAATAAAAATGGCAGAAGAAAAAAAACAGGTTCCCTTTTTGGAATTAGAAACAAAAATAATTGAAGTTTTGCGGACGGTTTACGACCCCGAAATCCCCGTCAATATTTACGACTTGGGACTTATTTACAAAATTGATGTAGATGACGATAAAAACGTCAACATCGATATGACCCTCACCGCACCTAACTGTCCGATAGCCGACGATATTTTCTTGGACGTAAAAACCAAAATCGAAGGCATCAGGGAAATAAAATCGGCGACGATAAACCTTGTTTTTGAGCCGGCATGGACTATGGACATGATGAGCGAAGAGGCAAGGGCGGAACTGGATTTGGATTAAAAAAGATTTTTTTTGAAAAAAAATAAAAATCTTAATATTTTTTTATATATTTGCTTTTTGCAAACACTAAACTTTTATGATGAATACAGAAAGCGACGAAAAAACTGAAACAAAAGAGCAAATAACTGAAACTAAGACGTTTATACCTAAAACGGTGCATATAATTATCGCCGTTATAGTGATAGCGTTGCTTTCGGTTTTTATTTTTGTCGCTCTCAGCGGAGGCGGTGGCGAAAGACCGGCCTATTTCGGACTGAGGGACAAACCAATTGAAGAAAAAGATTTAGTCCACATATTTTCCGGGAATTACAACGGTAAAAGCGTTTTGATTACCGTAAAGGATGTAAAAGACGAAAACGGCAAGGTTTTCATGATTTTCGATTTGAAATGTGATTTCGTTCCGGTGGCCTCAGGTTGCAAATGCGTTATCAACCTTTTGAACAAAACCTACGATTTTACAACAGACGAAAATGCCGTCAAAAAAATACCACTCGGCAACGGCACAATTTTAAGGTCGTCAGCAGGAAAGGTGATTTTCAAAAGCGACGGTTTCGGCACAGACAAAATAGATTTGTTACAGTTATAAAAAACATAGTAAAAAATGAAGAGATTTTGGTATTTTATTCCGGCACTATTGCCGGTGTTATATGTTTTGATATTTCCCTCATGCACTTCCGACAACTCGCAAATCAACGAAACGGACAGTTTAAGGGCAATCCTCGACGAATATATCCAAAGGGATAGTATCAAATCCGACCTGCTAAAAGGTTACGATGCAAGCATCAGCAAATTCGGTTACATTCAGGACAGCATCGCCTTTTACCAAAAGGCAGCCGATTCGCTCAAAGACGTTATCAAAAAGAAATCCCGCGCCACGGGCAGTCAAAACAAGGAACTTCAAGAGTATATGAAACAAATCCGCAGGCTGATTTCCCAAAACGAAGATCTTGCCAACGAACTCGAAAATTCCG
>JAEEXW010000281.1 GCA_016287995.1 Bacteroidales bacterium | reverse complement strand
ATTCTTCATAAGGCTTGTTTTCAACCATATCGCTAACTCTAATAGGCTTTCCCATCACAAAAGTCAACTTAGAAGGAAGCGAAACATAAAAAATCCACGGCTGAAAAACCGCCAAAAAAATCACGGGTCCGAAAGGGAAAAAAGGCATACCAATTTTTCTGACAAACTTTGTCAACGACTTGAAATTATATGCCAAAGGATTGTTGAACTCGCCGTTAATAGTATAAAAAGGAATTACATCGCTCTTGTAACGTATTGACATTCTGATAAATGAAGTTCTGAATTTTTGCAACTCGTAACGCTTGTCAAAACCCTTGCCTATACCGTCAATGCCTTCGGGAAAAATCAAAATGTTGGAGCCGTTGAGTTTCATTCCGGTCTCAAAGTTTAACAGCGTGGCGTTGATACAGCCCGCCTTCCACCAAAGACCGTCAATCAAAAACGGACACATATACGGATATTTTGTCAACATCGGCGAAATCAAAGCACGCACTCCGTCAGGGTCGGGATATTTTCTGTCAGCAATTTCCGAAACAAAAACTATCGCGTCCCAAGGGAAAGCCATACCGGAATGATTGGTCGCATATATTAAAGGTGCGTTAGGATTGTTTCTTTCGGCAAGAGTGTCAAAACCCACAAACTCCGCCCTATACCAAACTTTTCTAATCGGATTAAGAATGTACTCGCAGAAGGTTTCAAAATATTTTTTTGAAAATCCCCGCGTATAAATTTCACGATTTGCTTCTATCTCTTTATCCGTGATTATCAGACGGTTGTGAATATTTCCAATGCTTTCCATCAAAATTTAAATTTTAAACGAAAACAGAGAAATATCCTCCGACTGATCAAGATAGCCTATCCACTCCTCATAAAACCTCTTAAAACCCGTTTTCTGAACCGACAAAGGAAATACATGCTGTTTCAAGATTTCCTTCTTGAAATTGGCGTGGGTAAGTTTTTTACAGAAAGGTCCGCCGACAATTTCAGTACAGCCGTCAGAATACAAGTAAACGATGTCGCCCGGCAAAACCTGAATGTCAACAACACGAAACTGCTTATCATCGGTGATTTTACCGACAGAAAGGTTGTCGCCGAAAAACTCCAAAATCTCACCGTTTCTTACAATCATCATCGTACATTTTGAGGCCGCAAAATACGCACTGAGAGTCTCCGTATTGTACATAAAAAGCGAAATATGAAGACCGTCACGGTCGGTATCGGTTTTTAATTCGTCAGTTGTAGAGCCGATGATTTTTTTGTTAAGAATGTTCAAAATATAATCGGGACGTAGTTCAGCCGTCTTTGCCAAATCTATGGTCTCATTAAGGAAAAAAACGTCCAAAGCCGAAAGTAGCGAACCCGCTATGCCTCTCAGGTTACAATCGCCTACCGCGCCGAAAATCATCTTGCCGACCTTTTTGGCAAAAACGAAATCACCGCCCACTTTTTCGATAAAATGCTGATAAACAAAGAAATCGTGAAAAATATGTTTCGTTGGCGTAGAGGCAACCATCAAAACGCTCTTTATCCTTAACGCATAATTTTTGCTGTTGAACATTTCGGTATTAGCCTCTGACAAAAGACGGTTGTTGAATTGAAGTTCGTACTGCAATTTTTCGATGTTTGACTGATTGTCCCTCAAAGCCTGAGCCTGTTGTTTCAACTGCTCGTTCTGAACAAAAATTCTCACGTTTTTCTTTTCGGTTTCTTTGTTACGCTCAATAATCTGCGTGTTTAAAACCTTGATGTTTTCAATTTGGTTTTCTATTTCTTGCTTTTGGCTTGAAAGCATATCGTTTTGAGAAACAAGTTTTTCTTGATTAACCTGCATTTCGGCGTTAAGATTTTGAAGTTCTGTGCGTTGCGAAAAGAATTTTTCGATATAACCCGCCAAAAAACCGAATTCAGTTTTGTTTTTGCGCATTTTCTTAACCGCCGTCATATCGTCGCTTTCAAAAATCCTAACCATTGTAAGAATCTGACTTATAACATTTTGTCTAATAAACAGCAACATCAGCCCAAACATTATAAGCACAATAAGAGTAATCAAAACAAGGACGGGAAGCGTTCTTGCAAAAACCTTTTCAACATCGTTTTCAGCCACAAAATACATATATGCGATAGAGCGTCCATACTGGTTTACAAGATTGACACAGTAAAAATAATTGTCTAAATTTTCGTTTTTAGCGGTCTCCAAAAGTCCTTCGCTTTTGGCAGTATGAACTTCTACACCGCCCAAAATTTCGGAATATTCTGCTAATAAATCTTCACTGATTTCACGCACCATAATCAAAAAACCAGACGGAGTTTCTTTTCTGGTTTCAATATCATCGGAGGAGACAATGCCGTAACAAAAATACTCGAAAAGTTTTTCGCTTTTGAAATTGAAAAAAACGTTTTTGTAATTGTTTTTCAAAAGTTGAGCAACCTTAATATCGCGGTAAAAATCATAATTTGCATAATCTTCGCCCTTATTGTTGTAAACTAACGTTCCGTTTTTGTCAAAAACCGAAACATCAGCCCCACCATAAGATTCAATCATCGCACCAATATTTTCTTTATACCAATCCTCGTCAAAATCGTTTTTCTGAACCCTGTCTTTTACTTCGTCCCAAGCGGAATTTTCGTTGATAACCGCTTCAAATTGCTGACGTTTTATTTTCAAAACGCTTTCAATCATAAGATTGCGCCTAATAAACGAAAGTTCTTTTATTTCCTCGCTCTGTTTTTGCTGTACTTTATAATAAAAGAGCATAGTGATGACAAGTATCAAAATGCAAAGCACCGATATAAGAATTACTCCATATTGTACCGACCGATATTTCATACTGAAAAATTTTTTACAAATGTACGAAAAAAAATCAGAAAAAATTGTGCCGAAAATAATTTTTTTTATTTTTTGATTGTACCTTTATATATAAAAAGAGCCGCAAACATAAAAAAAAGAGCCGCAAACATATATTAAAAGAGCCGCAAACATTGCGGCTCTACGGGGGAATTATTTTCCCAAAATCTCAAATTCCTGTTTTACTTTCAGGACATCGCTGCATTTTTTTGAAAAATCTGTCTGAATATCAACATCTTGCGTTCCTAAAATATTTTCTGAGGAATTGCCCGCAAGAAATTTGTAAACACCTTTTTCTAAAATCCACGAAGAACTATTTTCATCAAAACTGCACAAAGAAGAAAGCGGAATTTCAAACTCCAAAACTTTACTTTCTCCCGGCTGTAAAAGAGGAGTCTTACCAAAATCTTTCAACTCCCTTATCGGTTTTTTCAAGCCCGTCTGAGGCGCAGAAACATAAAGTTGAACAACTTCTTTTCCAGCCACTTTTCCTGTATTTTCAACTTTGACGGAAAGTTTTACGAGGTCTTTCCCGTCATAGTCGGCCTTAAAGTCAGAAATCTTAAACTCCGTGTAACTAAGACCAAAACCAAAAGGAAACATAACTTTTTTGTCAAAAGACGAAAAATATCTATAACCTACAAAAATATCTTCCGCATAGTTTGTGTAGTCAAGATTTTCGTCATTTCCGCGCTCCGTACCGCGTCCAAACATCGATTTGTTGTTTTCTTGATAATCGTATGGGAAATTTTTAGCAGAAGGATAGTCAAAATAATCCTCTGCAAAGGTTACGGGGAGTTTTCCCGACGGATTAACCTTTCCTGTTAAAATGTCAGCAACAGCGTTTCCGCCCTCCTGACCGCCCATCCACGCAAGCAAAACAGCATCAGGAGTGTCTATCCACGATTTTGTTTCGATAACGCCGCCGATATTAAGAATTACGACAACTTTTTTGCCCAATTTACCAAAGGCTTTTTTTACGGAGTTCAAAAGTTCTTTTTCCTTATCAGAAAGATAAAAGTCCGCAATACGTCTGTCCTTAAACTCGCCGCTGCAACGTCCGATTGTCAAAACGGCAAAATCGTTGGTTTTAGCGTAGTTATTGAGGTCTTGCTCTGAAATAGAAAAATTTTCAGGCATAAAACGGTAAATAAAATCATTGTTGCGCGAAGGGTCGGCATCACGGATTTTTTTCTGCTTTGCGATTTCTACCTTATAAATCTCCGCCAACGAATTGTCGATTTCAAAGCCGGCGTTTTTAAGACCGTCCATAAGCGAAACCGTATATTCCTCGTTAACATCGCCTGAGCCGGTACCACCAGAGACAAACTCGTAACTCGTTACACCAAAAACAGCCGCCTTTTTACCTCCGGAGAGCGGCAAGGCGTTTTTCTTGTTCGTCAACAAAACCATACCTTCTGCCGCCGACTGCCGTGTTATCGCTGCATGAGCCTTCAAATCAGGCTTGTCGGAATATTTATAACCTTTGAAACGCGGCGTTTTAAGGATTAATTCCAACACGCGTTTAACATTTTCGTCAAGTTGTTTTTGAGAAAGTGTGCCGTTTTTCAAGCCTTCTTTAATCTGATTATACTGACGGTCGATACCGGGCATAAGCAAATCGTTTGCAGCGTTAACCTGCGCTACG
>JAEEXW010000280.1 GCA_016287995.1 Bacteroidales bacterium | reverse complement strand
CGAACAAAACAGAATCGTCATCGACACAATCAAAAAAGTTGCAGGAAAATGAAAGCCGTAATACTTGCCGCCGGTGTAGCCTCGCGTCTCAGACCGCTGACCGAAAACACTCCGAAATGTCTTCTGAAAGTTAACGGAAAAACACTTTTGGAAAGGACATTGGACAATCTGATTGAAAACGGAATCAGCGATTTGCTTATCGTAACGGGTTATTTGCAGGAGATGATAAAAGATTTTGTCTTAAAGCATTATCCGCAAATCAACGTTCAATTTATTGAAAACAAAGACTTTGCGACAACCAACAATATTTATTCGCTGTTTTTGGCTGAAAGTTTTGCTAACGGAGAAAACTTTTTGCTTTTGGACAGCGACATATTGTTTTCAAAGGACATCATATCGGCATTGTTGAAAGACGAAAATCCCGACACTCTGGCTATGAACCGCCATGAACTCGGCGAAGAGGAAATAAAAATCATTTCCGACGACGATTGCAACGTTCTCGAAATCAGCAAAGTATGCAGCATAGAAAAAGCCGTAGGAGAATCGGTAGGATTAGAAAAATTTTCTGCGCGTTATTCCAAGGCGTTGTTCAAAGAGTTGCATCAAATGATTGACAACGAGGGTCTTTCAAACGTGTTTTATGAAAAGGCTTTTGAAAGGCTGATACCGCAGGGATATATTTTTAAGTATCTCGACACGACTGATTTTTTCTCCATGGAAATCGACACCGTAGAAGATTACGAAAAAGTAAAGGATTTGAAAATTTGAAAATTATAACAGCAATATAAAAAATGAAAATAGTACTTTTTTGTGAAAATAAATATGCAATTGACATATTGAATCCTATTCAGGAGGAAGGTCAAAAAGATTCCGACAACCAAATTTTGTGGTATGTCCACAAGAAAAGGATTGAGGATTTCCCGTTGAAAGACCAAGTTAAATATACTAATTCGATTCAGGAAATCTATAATTTTAAACCTGATGCGATATTCTGTCCGGGCAATATCGTGCCGTATTATTTATCAGGTGTAAAAATTCAGATTTTTCACGGTTATGCCGCCGAAAAAAAAGACCACTGGGTTATCAGAAGATATTTTGACACGTATTTTACACAGGGACCGTTTTTTACAGCAGGATTTGAAAAACTTGCAAAAAAATACAAGGATTTTGAAGTTTTAGAAACAGGCTGGCCTCGTCAAGATTGGATTTTTCATCACAAAAACGATTTTGAATCGCAAAAACAGGAACTTTTAAAAAAGTACGGCAAAAAAGAACTTGTACTCTATGCCCCGACTTTTTCGCCGAGCCTTACATCTTTACCAAAGTTCAAAGATGGTCTCGTTGATTTTGTCAAAAAGCAAGATGTGTTACTGATTCTGAAATTTCACCCGCTGACCAAACAAGAATGGAACGACGAGTACAAAGCACTCGCAGAGGCAAATGACAATATAATTTGGATTGAAGATTATACCGTAACAAAATATATGCTTATGGCCGATGCAATGATTAGCGACACAAGTTCAACAATCTACGAATTTTTGCTTTTGGATAAGCCGGTTATAACCTTAGATGCCGTGGCAAAAGATATTTATTGGAAAAATATCACAGACCCTATGCAGTTATCAAAAGCATACGATGAAATAAAAACGGACGGCAAACTTACCGAACTCCGAAAGTGGATTATAAAAAATTATGACCCTTATAATGACGGCAATGTTGCAAAACGTATGCTCGAAGGTGCAAAAGACTATATCCGCCGCCACGGAGTTCCCGAAAAACGGAAACTCAATCTTTGGCGGAAATATACAAGTATCAAAACTTTCGGAAGAATTAAAAAGTAATAAAAATGGACGAAAACAAAATATCAGTAGTAATTCACACATACAACGAAGAAAATTCGCTATGCGAAATTTTAGAATACGTAAAAGGGTTTGACGAAATTTTAGTCTGCGATATGGAAAGTACCGACAACACTGTCAAAATTGCAGAAGATTTCGGGTGCAGAGTTATAACATTTCCGAAAGGAAATCACACTATCGCCGAACCTGCACGTGATTTCGCTATACACTCGGCTAAATATCCGTGGATTTTAACCGTAGATGCCGACGAAATAATACCAACAGATTTAAAGGATTTTTTGTATCAATATATTCAAAATAATCCGTCAGACGGACTATATATTCCGAGAAAAAACTATATTATGAATTGTTTCGCAAAAAATTCATACCCCGATTATCAATTAAGATTTTTCCGTAAAGATAAAGCATATTGGCCGCCGCACGTACATTCAAAACCACAAATCAGCGGTAATACCGAAAAAATTCCATCAGGGAAAACGGAACTTGCTATGATACACAAATCTATGTCTCTGTATACAAAACTCCATAAAATAAACATCTACACGCAAAATGAAGTGTCAAGGCGCAGAGGTGCAAAGGCAGGGTGGTTAAAAATGATAATAAAACCGACTTTCAGATTTTTCCAATACTATTTTCTAAAAGGCGGTATATTTCAAGGTATAACAGGACTTGTATTGGCTGTTAACGAAGCAAATTACAAATTTTATACATTAGCAAAGATTTGGGAACACAATAACGGAGAAAAAAATTTAGGAGAAAAATAATTATGACTATAATGTACTATATACTCGGAGAAAATTTGGATATCTATGTTCAATCATATTTTTCAATTCTGAGTTTTAAAAAGCAAATGCAAAATGATGACAGAATCGTTATAATAACCACAAATCCCTCTTTTTTCAATCATTTTAGTTTCGTGGAAACAATAACAATCGATGAAAAAAACATAACGGAATGGAAGGGTAAACATAATTTCTTTTGGAGGACGAAAATCAAAGCAATTGAAACAATTAGTAATATGTATCCGTCAGACGATTTATTATACATAGATTGTGATACGTTTTTATACGGCGATTTCAACACCTTAAAACAAGAACTAAAAAATAATAAATCTTTTATGGACGGTAACGAAGGACACCCTTCAAAAACCACACACAAACATCAACAATTATATAATAAAGTCAAAGGAAAAACAATAGCCAATATCAAGATTTCGGAGAAACACGATATGTGGTGTGCCGGTGTTTGCGGCATACCCGCCGCTATGAAAACGGAAATCATCACAACAGCCTTATCACTATGCGACGGAATGTTAGACGAAAACGCATATCCGGATTTCATAGAACAATATTCTCTGAGTATTGCTCTCAAAGAAAAAACCAATTTAAACACCTCCAAGCCGTATATTGCACATTATTGGTCTCAAAAACAAGAATGGATAGATACGGCAAAACAATTATTTTTAAAATCACTATTTACAAATGCTGATTTAGCAACTGAAATGGATTTATTTTCCAAAATACCTTTCACCCAAATACCTATTTACATAAAAAAACACAAAACCAATCAGGCTATAAAGAGTTTTGCAGACAAATACTTCCCTAATTACCAAAAAACTTTCTTAAATGCCTCTAAAATTGAGTTTTGAAAAATTGAAAATTTTATCAATTTCATATAAGATAACCTCGAAATAATTGCCGCCATAAACATCGGGAAAATCTTTACGCAATACCTCCTTATAATTTGGTATTATTACGCTCACAAGGGGATTCGATTCCTTCATTGGTCTATTTTTCTTACTGCGCAAAAGTATCAAAAAAATGGAATTTGGCAATAGTAAAATTAATTTTCTGCCGAATTGCAACCAAAAATCACCTTTTTACCCCACTTTTGGTTGCAATTCTACCCAAAAACAACTATTTATAAAAATTTCCTATTTTGTGAATTTGCTGATTCAAAACGTTGTAATCTATTGAATCCTGCGGCAGTTCGTTGAGAAAAGCGTCCGTCGCAAAGAAATATCCAGAAGGTCGCTTTTCGTAAATGTGGTTTTTGTGCAAAAATGCAAAATTATCTCTACTGCCAACCAAAAGCCAATCCCTTAAAGTACTGTCAGAAAGCATTTTGCCACTACCGAAATCTTCTATTTTGTTTTTCAGACCAAGATATTTTTTCAAAATCGTTGGACTAATATCATAATGCGAAGTTCTGTATTTTACGGTTTTCGGCTCACTATCCGGCGAATACCAAAGCAGATTTGTCCCGATTTGAACATCAGAAAAATTGCCGTTATGCCCCCAAAAATTCTTCTTGTTGTCGTTGAACTCTTGACCATGGTCGCCACAAATCACGATAACAGAATTTTCTAACAACCCTTTTTCTTCTATCTTGTTCAAGACTTTTCCCACAAGTGAATCCGCTTGATAAACTGCGTTTCTATAAAGATTGAAATATGGTTCGGGATTCATATCCGCCGAAAGCAACGTATAATCAGCAAACTCCCAAGTCGGACGAAATTTCCATAATCTTTCTTTCGGCATTTCGTACGAATGTGCAAGGTCGTAAAAAAGCCATGCAAAAAACGGCTTGCTTGAATCTTTATCATCAATATAATTGATAAAGTTTGAAGTCAAATTA
>JAEEXW010000279.1 GCA_016287995.1 Bacteroidales bacterium | reverse complement strand
TGACACTCCCGGACACGTAGATTTCACCGTCGAAGTGGAAAGATCGCTGAGGGTTTTGGACGGCGCGGTTGCTGTATTTTGCGGTGTAGGCGGCGTAGAACCACAGTCGGAAACGGTTTGGAAACAGGCTGACAGATACAACGTTCCGAGAATCGCGTTCGTTAACAAAATGGACAGAATCGGAGCGGATTTCTTCTCGGTACTTATGGAAATTGAAGAAAAATTGGGTGCAAATCCAATTGCAATTCAGATTCCTATCGGTAGCGAGGACAAATTCAAAGGTGTGATTGACCTGATTGAAATGAAAGCATACGTTTGGAACGGTAGCGATGACGGAATGACTTTTGAGGTTACGGACATTCCCGAAGACCTGAAAGCGCAAGCCGCAGAATACCGCGACAAAATGCTTGAAAAATGTGCCGACTTAGGTGATGATAGTTTTCTTGAAAAGTACTTGGAGGACAGTTCTTTAATTTCGTCGGACGATATTAAAAAAGTCCTCAGAAACGCCACTGTGTCCCTTAAAGCAGTTCCCGTTTTGTGTGGTTCGTCGCTCAAAAACAAGGGAGTGCAGAAACTTTTGGACGCAGTAACGGCTTATTTGCCAAGCCCTCTTGACTTAGGTGCGGTAAAAGGCACAGACCCCGCAAACACTGATAAAGAGATACTTAGAAAGCCGGATTCAAAAGAGCCTTTTGCGGCTTTGGCTTTCAAGATTGCCGTAGACCCGTTTGTGGGACGGCTTGTTTACATCAGAGTATATTCGGGACGTTTGAACGCCGGAGAGACCGTTTTCAATGTCAGGACGGGAAAAAGGGAAAGAATTTCAAACCTTTATAGAATGTCCGCAAACAAACAACAGGCTTTGGATTTTGTTGAAGCCGGTGATATTTGCGGTGCAGCTGGGTTTAAAGACATCAGAACGGGAGATTCCTTGACTGATCAAAAACATCCGGTGGTTTTTGAAGCGATACAGTTTCCCGACCCGGTTATCGGCGTGGCGATTGAGCCTAAAACTCAGGCAGATCTTGACAAAATGGACGTTGCCCTTAATAAATTGTCAGAAGAAGACCCGACTTTCAAAGTTGAAACCGACAACGAAACAGGTCAGACAATTATCAAAGGAATGGGTGAATTGCATTTGGATATTTTGATTGACCGTTTGAAACGCGAATACAATATCGAAATCACTCAGGGCAAGCCGCAAGTTACTTATAAGGAGAGGATTACGAAAACCGTTGAACATCACGAAGTTTTCAAAAAACAGACTGGTGGAAAAGGTAAATTTGCTGACATTACAGTCAGGGTGTCCCCGTCCGAAGAAAATGAAACCGGCTTAAAGTTCATTAATTCTGTCAAAGGTGGAAATATTCCCAAGGAATTTATACCCGCAATAGAAAAGGGATTTTCCGAGGCTATGAACAACGGACCTTTGGGAGGATTCAAGATGCAAAGCCTTACCGTTGAACTTTTAGACGGTAGTTATCACAGCGTGGATTCAGACGCTCTGTCATTCGAGGTTGCCGCGAAACAGGCTTTTAAGGCGGCTACCGAACAAGCAAAAGCAATATTGCTCGAACCCGTAATGGAACTCACGGTTGATACGCCCGAAGAATATATGGGCGATGTTATCGCCGACGTAAATAAGAGAAGGGGACAAGTAATTAGCACTGATTCAAAAGCAAAAGTGAAGATTATCAAATCGTTAGTACCATTGGCAGAAACATTTGGATACGTTACTGTTTTGCGCACTTTAACGTCAGGAAGGGCTATTTCATCGATGCAGTTTAAGGATTATGAACAAGTTCCTCCTCAGATTGCTCAGGGTATTATTGATATGGTAAAAGGTAAAATTACATTTATTGACCAGTTATAAATTAAAGAATTATGAGTCAGAAGATTCGTATCAAATTAAAATCTTACGACCACAACTTGGTTGACAATTCGGCTGAGAAGATCGTTAAGACCGTAAAAAGCACAGGTGCAGTTGTTAGTGGCCCCGTTCCGCTTCCGACCCACAAAAGAATTTTTACGATTAACAGATCTACTTTCGTTAACAAAAAATCGAGAGAGCAGTTCCAGTTGTCTTCTTTCAAGAGATTAATCGACATTTATAGTTCTACTCCTAAGACTATTGATGCCCTTATGAAACTTGAATTGCCGAGCGGTGTTTCGGTTAAAATTGAGGTTTAATAATTTGATTTTTAGTTAATAGTAAAAAAATAACAGTTTACCGCTGTCGGCTGAGCCCGTTCAAGTAAACAAAAAGCATTTTAAAAAAATGTCAGGAATAATAGGAAAAAAAGTAGGCATGACCTCGGTTTTCAATGAGAACGGCGTAAACGTACCCGTTACCGTTATTGAAGCGGGTCCTTGCGTGGTAACACAAGTTAAAACCGTAGAAACTGACGGTTACAATGCCGTTCAGCTCGCTTTTGACGAGAAAAAAGCAAAAAACACGTCAAAGCCGGAATTAAAACATTTTGAAAAGGCAGCTACGACCCCCAAAGTAAAATTAGTCGAGTTCAAAAAAATCGAAGGCGACGTTAAATTGGGTGATACAATCACGGTCGAGAGCCTTAAAGACATCAAATTTGTGGACGTAAGCGGTATTTCCAAAGGTAAAGGTTATCAGGGACCGGTAAAACGTTACCATTTTAACGGTGTAGGCGGCACTACCCACGGTCAGCACAACAGACTTAGAGCACCGGGAGGTTTGGGCGCATCGTCTTACCCGTCAAAAGTGTTCAAAGGTATGAGAATGGCAGGACGCACTGGCGGCGACAAAATTAAAGTTCGCAACTTGCAGATTGTTAAAATCATCGCTGAACACAACTTATTGTTAGTAAAAGGTGCCGTTCCGGGACCTAAAGGTTCATATTTAATCATCGAAGACTAATGGAAATAGCAGTTTTAAACATCAACGGTCAGGACACCGGCAAAAAAGTCGTTTTGAATGACGATATTTTCGGTGTTGAAACTAATGACCATGCTATGTACCTTGACGTAAAACGTTATTTGGCAGACCAAAGACAAGGTACGGCAAAGGCAAAGGAAAGAAGTGAAATGAGCGGTTCTACCCGTAAACTTCACAAACAAAAAGGCACTGGCGGTGCACGTGTGGGCGATATCAACTCTCCCGTTATGGTAGGCGGCGCAAGATGTTTCGGACCCCGTCCCCGCGATTACAGTTTCAAACTCAATAAGAAAGTCAAAGTGCTTGCAAGAAAGTCAGCTTTGACTTATAAGGCAAAAGACGGACAGATTATCGTAGTCGAAGATTTCGATTTTGAGGCTCCCAAAACTAAAAAAATGGTTGATTTGAAAAATAATTTAAAAATTAACGATAAAAAATCACTTTTAGTTTTGCAGAAAGAAAATAAAAACGTATATTTGTCGTCAAGAAATTTGGACAAATCAAAAATTACAACTGCTTGTCAATTAACGACTTACGATGTACTCAATGCTCAGGCTTTGGTGTTTACGGAGAGTGCAGTTGAGGCTTTGAATAAGATTTTCGAAAACAAATAATTTTATTTAAGAAATGGAAATCATTGAAAAACCGATAGTTACGGAAAAATTTTCCGCTTTGTCGTCGAGGACAATCCACACGGGAAAAAAAGGTAACAAAAAAGGCAGACCTGACACAAGGGCAACAAAAACCCTCGCGCAGTTTGCTTTTGTCGTAAACCCCAACGCCAACAAAATCCAAATTAAGGAGGCTGTGGAAAGTTTGTACAACGTAACCGTAACAGCGGTTAACACTATGAAATATGCTGGAAAAGTAAAATCCCGTATGACAAAGGCGGGCGTAATCGCCGGCAAGACAAAAACTTACAAAAAAGCTGTTGTTACCTTGAAAGAAGGGGACAATATAGATTTTTATAGCAATATCTAAAAAATGGCAGTAAGACAATTTAAACCGACAACTCCGGGACAAAGAGGAAAAGTATTAAGTACTTTTGAAGAGATTACGGCTTCTAAACCCGAAAAATCGCTGACTTTTGGTTATGCGAAATCGGGAGGAAGAAACAACACCGGAAAAATGACTGTACGCTATATCGGCGGTGGTCATAAACAGAAATACAGAATGGTGGATTTTTGGCGTGCAAAAGACGGCATTCCCGCTACCGTAAAAACTATCGAATACGACCCGAACAGAACGGCTCGTATCGCTTTGGTTTTTTATGCTGACGGCGAAAAAAGTTACATCATTGCTCCTAACGGACTCCAAGTAGGACAGAAAATTGAATCAGGCAAAAACGCTGCTCCTGAAATCGGAAACGCATTGTTTTTGGCTGATATTCCCTTGGGAACCGTTATCCACAACATCGAATTAAGACCCGGTGAGGGCGCAAAACTCGCAAGAAGTGCAGGTTCTTATGCTCAACTTACTGCAAGGGACGGCAAATATGCAATCGTAAAACTTCCTTCGGGTGAAACGAGAATGATTCTCACTACATGCAAGGCTACCGTAGGAAGCGTTTCCAACGGCGACCA
>JAEEXW010000278.1 GCA_016287995.1 Bacteroidales bacterium | reverse complement strand
AGTTTTGAGGAGGCTTATGAGGTTGCTGTTCAGCACAATTTTACGGACATGAAAATCATTGCAAAAGCATACGTCGGACTAACGTTTTTTATGACCGGACACGCCGAAGAAGCAAAAATTATCCTCAACGAAATGAAAGAATATTACGACTTTATAATTAAATCCGTGCCGTCGTTGACACGGTTTTTATAAAAAGAAAAAAAAATTTTTATGAAACTATATTCAGCATTATTTGTAGCGTTTTCCGTGTTGTCGGGGACGGTTTCCGCGCAGACTACAAACGATTCTACGGTTGTAATTGTCGGCGGTCAGGAGGCTGCACTCGCTTACAATCAAGGAATTACGGAATTTAACGGCGGAGATTATAATGCCGCTATGAAAAGTTTTTCCAATGCAATTTCCATAAACGGAAAATTTTATCAGTCCTATTACAACAAGGGGATTACAGAACTCAAAAAAAATCTCGACAAAGAGGCTTTAAAAGATTTTACCGACGCAATCGCACTTTCGGGCAAAAAAGCCGAGTATTATCTCGCCCGCGCAATCGCTTATTCACGGCTCGGAAATTATAAAGAGGCTTTACGGGCGGTTCAGAAGGCTGAAAGTTTGAAATATTCGCCCGATAAGATAAAATATTTTTACGGCTACGTGTATTTTTTGCAAGGCGACTTCAAAAAAGCTGAGCAGTCTTACTCTGAGGCCGTTAACTCAAATCCGAAATATGCTTACGCCTATTGCGACAGAGCGGCGTTACATATCAGGACGGGAAATTTCAAAGCGGCTCTCGATGATTACGAAACGGCTCTGCACATTATGCCCTCAGAGAGTTACATTTACGTTCTCAGGGCTTGGGCTAAAACCCATTTAAACAATTACAGCGGCGCAATTTCGGACGTTAACACCGCAATCTTAATGGACAAGGAAAAAGAACTTGAATACTTGAACGAAAGGGCAAGTATCTACGCCAAGTTCAAAAAATACAAACTTGCAACAGAGGATTTTAAAAACTGTATTGCAAAAAATCCCGACTTTGCCAACACTTATATAAATATGGGCAATATGTTTATGGAACAAAAAAAATACTCCGAGGCTGAAAAATATTACACCCTGGCGTTGGAAAAAGACTCCTTCAACATTGCCGCTTACAACAACCGCGCTAACGCAAAAGAATTGCAGTTTGACCTCAAAGGCGCAGCCTCAGACCGTCAAATTGCCGAAAACCTATTAAAACAATTGAAATGAAAAAAGTTTTTTACATATTTGCTTTAACATGTATGCCATTTTTGGTTTCTGCACAAGAAAATCCGAAAATCAAGAAAAAAGAATTTTTGACCACGGACGCAGGCAAAAAAGAAGCATGGAAAGGCGTTAAACAAGGTAACAAATTTTATAAAAAAGGCGATTACGAAAAAGCAACGGAAAATTATTCCAAAGCCTTAGATTACAACGAGATGTATGCACCGCTACTTTATAAAGCAGGTATCAGCGAAAGTTTTTACGGCTCTGATGACTTGGCATTAAAACACTTGAACGATGCTTACGATTTTTCGTCAAACGTTGCCTTTGACTGTCAATATTGGGTTGGCGTTGCAAAACAGCATTTAAACAGGTTTGAGGACGCAAAACGCGATTTTGACGACTGCGCCGCAACCTTGGATGAAAAAGGGAAGAAAAAACTTCAAAACAAAATTCTACTCAGGATAACGCAGTGTGATTTGGGTGCAGGCCTAAAAAAAATCCCTTATAAGGCAGTAAGTCAGTTAGTTGCCGGCGATATTAACACCGCCACCGATGAAATTGCGCCTGTATTTTGCAATCTTGACTCCTCGCTTTTTTACGGCAGTCAGCAAGACATTTATTATGCAAAGGCTGTTAACGGGAAATTTGATTCGCCGCAGTCAGCAGGCGGTCTCAACTCGAAAAAAAACGATTATCCCGCAAACATGAACCTCAACGGAAAAGAGATTTTTACGTGCAGAAAAGACAAAAAAATTCTGCATTTTTATAAAAAAACAGAAAATTCACAGTTTAGAGGTTTGGGCAAAATCATGAAAAAAACGATTTCAATATCGTTTTCAAAAGATTCGTCCTCGGTGCTTGTTTGCACAAAAAAAGGCAAAGATTTAATCGGAGGTTACGACATTTTTCTCGTTAAAAAGAAAAAAGGCAAATATCTTAAACCACAAAACTTAGGCGAAGCAATTAATTCCGGCTACGACGAAGTTTTCGCAACTTTCGGCAACAACGACACGGTGATTTATTTTGCTTCAAACGGACAGATGAGCGTCGGCGAGTTTGATATTTTGAAAGCCTCTTACCGCAACGGTAAAGTCGGCAAAACCGAAAACTTAGGTCTCGGAATCAATTCGGGAACTTTCGACAATTATTTTCAACTCTCGCCCGGAGAAGAAAGAATCGGATATTACTCGTCAAAACAAAAAGGCGGAAAAGGCGGTTATGATATTTATAAAGTGTTGCTACTTTTTAAGCCGCATATTATATTGCCACCGCTGCCGCATTACGAGTTGTCAGCCGACTGGATGAAAGAGCCGCCGCTACCGCTCGAAGACCCGCAAATCATTAAGACAATGCGTCTTACGGTTGTAAAAGGCAAAATTACGGATTACGACGGTGAAAATTGTCTTACCGCTCAAATCACCGTAACTGACAACATCACCGGCAAAACGGCTCAACAAATCAACGTTGATAAAGACAAATGTGAATATACGGTAATGCTACCTTCGGGAAAAAATTACGGTTTCACCGTGTCTTCCGACGGTTATTTTTTTCACAGCGAGAATTTTGACATTCCCAAAACCTCGAATTATCAAGAAATTACAAAAGATATAAAACTTCTTCCGATGGATCCTGGTTCAAAAGTAGTGCTTAACAACGTGTTTTTTGACACGGGAAAAAGCGATTTGAGAGCAGAATCTTACGGCGAATTAGACCGTTTGGCTCAGATTTTCAAACTCTATCCCAACATCGTAATTGAAGTTTCGGGACATACCGATAATCTGGGTAACCGTCAGTATAACATACAGTTGTCGCAAAAAAGAGCCGAAGCGGTAAGGGAATATATTATCTCGCAAGGTATTGAGCCTGAGAGAATTGTGGCAAAAGGTTACGGTCCTGACATACCAAGAGACAGCAATGCTACCGAAGAGGGACGTCAAAACAACCGCCGCGTTGAAGCCAAAATTTTGAGTAATTAATTAAAAAAATATAATTTTGGAACGATTTTTGGCATAATGATAAGCATAGTTAACAAATAAATCTATTAATCAGAAAAAAGTAATATGAAAAGAAAGTATGTTTTCCCGTGTTTAATGGCGCTGTCCGTTGCATCGGGGTGTATAAAAGAACAAGGTGAAGAGCCGTTTCTTATTACGAGGGACGATATTAAGGAGTATGACGAGAATGCAAAAAACAAAAAAGAAAATAAAGACTCCCTACCTTACACACTTGTTACCGCAATAGGCGGTTTTGCAAATGGCGAAGCAAAAATAGACGTTTTGGATACCAATACATTCAGAGTTTTTCAGAGCGGATCAAAAAGAATTACAGACCTTGACTGTTATGTAGAATTTTCCTCACAATTTGATAATCTCGAATTAAACGGCAAAACTATCAGCGAAAGAGGTTGCGTATATTCACACACCAACAAATTTCCTATTGTTGACGGTAACGGTTGCGAGACTTCTGAAGCCAAACACACCATTGTAAAAACTAACTCTGAGACAGAAACTTCGTTTAAGAGCGGTTGCCACAATCTTGATTTTAATTCAGACTATTATGTAAGGTCTTACGCAGTACTTGTAGACGAAAACAACGAGCCCTGCGATACAATTTACAATCAGAGAGTTACAAAAATTCACACGACACTGCCAGAAGATGTTTGGGTTCAAAGAAACGACGTAAGTTTTGGTAGCAGAATGGATGCCATAAGTTGCACTATCGACGAAAAAGTTTATCTCTACGGCGGAAGGGCAGGAAGCACATATTTCAACGATATGTGGGTTTATGACAAAGACAACGACACGTGGTCTCAGAAAGCGACGTTTGAATTAGGTTCAAGTTCCCACTATACCGGCACGGAATGTCGTTCAAACGGTGCGGCTTTTGCATATAAACCAACTGAAAGTACCGACATGTTGATATACATCTTAGGCGGTGAAATAGAAGGTAAAAAACCGACCGACAAAGTTATGTTTTACAGCATCGCAAATAACCGTTACTGCGATGAACAGGATCACCCAAATTACGGTGAAAAAAGACCTTATTATTATAAACGCCAAAAACTTGACGAAAACAATAATCCGGTATATGACGGTAACGGTCAACCTGTTATGGAAGAAATTGAAATACAAGTTACGGTAGCAAGACCATACGTAGAAGATTTGCCGACGCCTATATGCGGAAACATAGCATTTGTAATTACCAATACAGTAGTGCCGACATATTTTGTAGGATTTGGTAAAAATGATTTAGGAAATGTTGTTTCGTCATTTT
>JAEEXW010000277.1 GCA_016287995.1 Bacteroidales bacterium | reverse complement strand
AAGATTTTATCAATTATGACAAAGCCTTGAAATATAAGGACTTCGGCGGTGTGCGCATAGAAGATGATTTGTTGATAACAGCCGACGGCTGCAAGGTTTTGGGCAAACCCGTCGCAAAAACGGGCAAAGAAGTAGAATCGGAAATAATTGTAAGATAGGATTTGATTTTAAAGTTTAATAAATACATTTATCAGTTACACTAAATTGCATTAAAAAAATGAAAAAAAAGTTTTTTACCGTTGCGGCGGCTTTAAGTATTGCTTTAAATGTAGCCGCTCAAAAGTTTGAAAATCTGGCTTTGACCCCGCCTATGGGTTGGAACTCTTGGAACACTTTTGCCTGCGACATCAGCGAAAAAACCGTCAAAGACATGGCGGATCTTTTCATTGAACTCGGTCTTGACAAAGTTGGTTTTGAGTACATTGTCATTGACGACGGCTGGATGCTCAAAGAGCGCGACAAGCAGGGCAACCTTGTTGCCGACCCTCAAAAATTTCCCAACGGAATCAAAGCCGTTTCGGATTATGTTCATTCCAAAGGTTTGAAATTCGGCATTTATAACTGTTGCGGCTCTCAGACTTGCGGCGGTTATCCGGGCGGACGCGGACACGAGTATCAGGACGCCTTGTTGTACGCAAGTTTCGGAATTGATTATTTGAAATACGACTGGTGCAACACCGGCAAAATGTACGCTCCCGAAGCCTACAAAACTATGAGGGACGCGCTTTATACTGCGGGCAGACCGGTTGTGTTTTCGATTTGCGAGTGGGGCGACAATCAGCCGTGGGAGTGGGGTGCTGAAATCGGACACCTCTGGCGCACTACCGGCGACATTTATTGCTGTTACGACTGCGAATATGTTGTAAAAAAAGGCGAGCCTGACCAGTGGTCGGCATGGGGCGTTTGGCCGATTCTCAGAATGAGAAAAGACATCAGAAAATATGCCGGACCCGGTCATTGGAACGACCCTGACATGCTTGAAATCGGCAAATGTCTTAACGCTGCCGAAGACCGTTCGCATTTTGCTCTGTGGTGTCTGAGTGCTGCTCCGCTGATTCTGGGCAACGACCTCCGCACCTGCAACGAGGAAACAAAAAAACTTATCACCAACAAAGAGTTAATTGACGTTGATCAGGACAAACTCGGAATTCAAGGTTTTGAATATCAGTTCAAAGACAGCATTTCCGTTTGGGTAAAGCCTTTGGAAAACGATGCCTGGGCGGTAGGTTTTGTCAACACGTCAAAAGACGAAAAAGTTTTGAACTTTGATTTTAAGGCTAACGTCGTGGTAGACAAAGATTTTAACAAAACCTTGGACGCAAACAAAACTGAGTATGTTATCCGCGATTTGTTTGAGCATAAGGATTTGAAAACCACCACTAAAAAACCGCTGACCGCAAAAATCGCCTCTCACGATATTTTTATGGTGAAATTGACGAAAAAATAAAATCAGATGAATTAAGGCTGCCACTTACGGCAGTCTTAATTTATTTCTATTCCGCTGTATTCCAATTCTCCGTCTACCTGAGGATAATGTTTAAAGAGTTGGAGTTTTACATCGCTTATCTGCGGAAACTCTGTTTTAAGCCTTCTAAGTATTCTATGTGCTAAATTTTCGATTAAGTTACAAGGCGTAAGTGTCTGTTTTTTAACGGCTTGAAAAATCAGAGAATAATCCACGGCATCTTCCAAGTTGTCAGACAGACCGGGTTTTACGGTGTCGGTTTGATAACTCAGATTTATGGTTATATCGTTTCCTTCGTTTCTTTCTTTTTCGGTTGTGCCTATGTTGGCGCGGAATTTCATGCCGTTGAGAATAATTTTGCCCATAATGTTGAAAAAGTTTATATTTTCTTCGTGAATCATCGTTCCATGTCTGACCGATGTCCCAATGTGAGGCCTTTTTCATAACCGTTTTGTCTTGGGGTAAATCAAATTCTTCGGTAATCATGCCGATTACTTCGGGATACTGGTCAATCCAAGAGCCGACGGCGATTATATATTGGTCATCGTGCGGAGAATAAAAGACACGTCCTCTGGGTTTGTTCTGATACTCGCCTATGAAAGGACCTTTGCCGTTGTTGCGGAATTTCTGTTTGTAAAACTCCTTTTTCCATACGTCTTCGTGCATTTCGCTGCAAGTTATCAGACCTCCGCCGGCATTGGGTTTTACATAGTCGCTGCGTTTGTGCGTTACGACACCGAAAAGTTGTTTTAAAGTAACGTTGTACCAAAAAATTCCGACTTTCGGCTCTTGTCCCGAACCTCTGTTTGCAGCCATAACTTTCATGGCTTCCTCGTATTGCTCCGGCGAAAAATCCTCTATTTTTATGCCGTTGTTTTTGCTGTTGTCCTCTTTTACAATTTCGATGTTGTCGAGTTGGGAGATGACATTCGTTACGGCATCGGTGATAATGCCTTTTAACTGGTTTTCTGTGAGTTTATAAGTTTTTTCTGACATAATTCGTATATATGTTTTTGCAAAACTACAAAAAAATCTGATTTGTCTTATATAAATTATGAAAAAGTTTAATAAAAAATTTTCATTGTAAATTTAATTAAATGATTAAGTTTTCGTATTTTTGCATGTTAAAAAAAATCAAAATTAGAGCAGTTATGGAAGAGAGTAAAAATTTTATTGAGCAGTTGGTAGAAAAGAATCTTGAAGAGGGTAAAAACGGCAAACGTGTTCAAACCCGTTTCCCTCCTGAGCCCAACGGCTATCTGCATATAGGACACGCTAAGGCCATTGCTTTGGACTTTGGAATCGCTAAAAAATACAACGGTGTCTGCAATCTCCGTTTTGACGACACAAACCCCGTCAAAGAGGACACCGAATACATGGAAACCATAAAACGCGACATCGAATGGCTCGGTTTTAAATGGGGGAATATTTATTACGCTTCCGACTATTTTCAGCAACTTTGGGATTTTGCCGTAGAACTTATCAAACGCGGCAAGGCTTACGTTGACGAGCAGTCGTCTGAGACTATCGCCGAGCAGAAAGGCACTCCTACGCAGCCCGGCAAGGAAAGTCCGTACAGAAACCGTCCCGTTGAAGAGTCTTTGGCGTTGTTTGAAAAGATGAACTCCGGCACTGTCGAGCCCGGAAAAATGGTTTTGCGTGCCAAAATCGACATGGCAAATCCTAACATGCACTTCCGCGACCCGATAATTTACAGAGTTCTCAACATACCTCACCTCAGAACCGGCGACAAATGGAACGCTTATCCGATGTACGATTTTGCGCACGGTCAGAGCGACTATTTTGAAGGCGTAACGCACTCGCTTTGTACGTTGGAGTTTGTGGTTCACCGTCCGCTTTACGACTTGTTTATCGACTGGTTGAAAGAGGTTCGCGGCGAGGCTGACAACATGGACGACAACCGTCCGAGACAGACCGAGTTCAATAAACTCAATTTAAGTTATACTTTAATGAGTAAGCGTAACCTTTTAATTTTGGTTAAAGAGGGCTTAGTTGACGGTTGGGACGACCCGCGTATGCCCACGATTTGTGCTTTTCACCGCAGGGGATATAGTCCTGAAAGTATCTTAAAGTTCATTGACAAAATCGGTTACACGACATACGACGCTCTCAACGAGTTTGAACTTTTGGAAAGCACCGTCCGCGAAGACCTCAACACCCGTGCGACGAGGGTTTCCTGCGTGCTTGATCCTATAAAACTTGTCATCACCAATTATCCTGAAAATCAGGTTGAGGAGATGACCGCAACCGACAATCCTGAGGACGAAAACAGCGGCACGCACACGATAGAGTTCAGCCGTGAACTTTGGATTGAAAGGGACGATTTTATGGAAGACGCGCCCAAAAAATTCTTCCGTCTCGGTCCGGGTAAGGAAGTCCGTCTCAAAAACGCATATATTATAAAGTGTCCTGAGACGAATTTCTGCAAAAAAGATGAAAACGGCAACATCATAGAGATTTACGCTGAATACGACCCTGACAGCCGCAGTGGTTCGGCTGGTGCTGACAGAAAAATCAAAGGCAAAACTTTGCACTGGGTAAGTTGCGCACACGCTTTGAAAGCCGAAGTTCGTCTTTACGACCGCTTGTGGAAGGTAGAAAATCCCCGCGACGAAATGGCACGGATTCAGAAGGAGCAGGGTTGTGAGCCGTTGGAGGCTATGAAACAGATGATAAATCCAGATTCTTTGAAAGTGTTAAAGAATTGTTACATAGAGAAATATGCTGTCTCGCTTAAACCTTTGAGTTACTTGCAGTTTATCCGAATGGGGTATTTTACGATTGATCCCGACAGTACGGCGGAAAATCTTATTTTCAACCGCACCGCAACGCTCAAAGAAACTTGGACAAAGAAATAAATTTTACAAAAACGAGCCGCAATTTTCGCGGCTCGTTTTGTAATAACTTCAACCGTAACCTGTAATTTTTTTATAGTTACGGTTGGTATTATTATAATAACCTCAACCGTAACATGTATTTTTAACACAGTTACGGTTGGGATTATTTGATAAACTAAAAAAGTTTTAA
>JAEEXW010000276.1 GCA_016287995.1 Bacteroidales bacterium | reverse complement strand
AACGAGAAGAGAAGATAACGCAAGAGCCGACAACGAAACTACAATCAAAAACGTAAATGCGATTAATAAGTTGAGAAGTGTGGCCAGAATTCAAAATATGGACGCACTTACAGAAGGTCAATACAGTTACGCTTTGGGGTCGCATTATCTTAACATAATTTCCGAATGTGAAAAACTCGGCGATTATATTATAAATGTCGTTCAAGCAAGCGAATAAAAGGGAAAGATTTATGTACCCGATTGAAGAAATTTTTGAAGAGTTTTTTTCTAAATATTCTAACAACCAAACTGTTATCGTTACTGCGCCGACGGGGACGGGAAAAAGTACTGTTTTGCCGTTGGAGATTTTGAGGCGTTATCCTGAGCAAGGAAAAATCATAATGCTTGAACCTCGCAGACTTGCCGCAAGAGCCGTTGCTGACAGAATGTCAGAACTCTTGAACGAAAAATTAGGTGGTACAATCGGTTATTCAATCCGTTTTGAAACCTGCAAGTCAGCCAAAACACGCCTTGAAGTCGTAACGGAAGGCATTCTTACCCGTATGCTTTTGTCTGACAATGAGTTAAAAGATGTTTCGACAATCATTTTTGACGAATTTCACGAGCGCAGTCTTAACGCTGATTTGGCTCTTGCTCTTATTCGTGAATGTCAGGCGATATTGCGTCCCGATTTGAAAATTATAATTATGTCCGCAACTATTGACACGGACAAATTGTCAGCACTTCTTAAAGCGCCGGTTGTTAGTGCTCTTGCTAAAAATTTTGACGTAAAAGTGTTTTATGAGGGCTGTTGCGACGAATTTTCTGCACCGCAACAAGTTGCAAATACTATTTTAAAAGCCTTAGAAAAGCACAAGGAAGGCGATATTTTGGCATTTCTCCCCGGTGAAGGTGAGATAAAAAAATGCGAAGAATTTTTAAGAAAGTCTGTTGACAAGGTTTTGATAAAGCCGCTTTACGGAATGTTGCCGCAAAAACTTCAACGTGAGGCAATTTTGCCCGATTCTCAGGGTAGAAGACGGATTGTTTTGGCAACTTCCATTGCTGAAACTTCACTTACGATAGAAGGTGTTAAAATCGTAGTAGACAGCGGGTTGACAAAAGTTCAAGAATATAATTCAGACCGTGCTTTGTCGGGACTGAGGACAGTAAGAATTTCGTTTGATATGGCAGAGCAGCGCAAAGGCCGCGCGGGCAGAATTTCAGACGGATTTTGTTACCGCCTGTGGGATTTGACAGCCGAGAGCCGGATGCCGCAAAACCGCCGTCCCGAAATTGAATACGCGGATTTAACGCCGTTGATGCTGGATTTGGCAAAATGGGGCGAGCCTAATCCCGAAAATCTCACGTGGCTTACTCCGCCGGACAAAACTAACGTCCGTCTTGCAAAAGAACTTTTGAAAAATCTCGGTGCCGTTGACGACAATTTTTCGATAACGCCTTTGGGCAACGAACTTTCAAAAATTCCGACACACCCGAGAATCGCAAAAATGCTGCTTTCGGCAAAAAAAATGTCGCTTTTGCCGCTTGCCGCCGACATTGCCGCAATCCTCGACAACAGAGATCCGCTTGGAAGTGAATACGGCACGGATATTAATCTTCGCATAGAAAAACTTCGTCAAAACCGAAAAGAAAACCGTCATAACAAAAACCTTGATAAACTGGAACTTTATGCCTGTCAATTAAGGAAAATATTTAATACAAACGTGGACAACGGCGGTTTTGACTGTTACGATACGGGCTTTTTGCTCGCTCAGGCTTTCCCTGAGAGAATTGCCTCTGCAAAACCGGGCAACAACGCTCAGTTTATGCTTTCTAACGGCACTATTGCGCAGACTTTCCGCGAAGACACCTTGGCGGGCGAAAACTGGCTCACCGTCGCAAGTCTCAACACCAAAGAAAACGGAATTGCAAAAATTTTTCTTGCCTCGCCGCTTGACCCGTCGATGTTGAGGGATATGGTTACGGAAAAAATCCTTACTGTTTGGAATACAAAAAAAGGCGGACTTGTCTCGACAAGGCAATTAAAACTTTTCAACATAATTTTGCAGGAAACACCCGTCAAGCCCGATAATGGGGAGGCCGAAAAAATAGTTATTGAGGCAGTGAAAAAAGAAGGCGAAACGCTTTTAGATTTCAACGACGAAGTTTTTAACTTTTTAAACAGAATTTTATCGCTAAGAATTTGGGGCGAAACGGATTTCCCGGACGTTT
Source organism: Bacteroidales bacterium (assembly GCA_016287995.1). Classification (GTDB taxonomy): domain Bacteria; phylum Bacteroidota; class Bacteroidia; order Bacteroidales; family UBA3824; genus UBA3824. The sequence goes on along the minus strand of JAEEXW010000276.1, from coordinate 2,338 downwards.
CAAGTAAAACTTTAATTGAAACCGCTGAAAGTTGGCTGTTACCGTATATTAATGGAGTTACAACTGTCGAAAAACTAAAAAAGACAGACATAATTCAAGCCGTAAAATACAGCCTTTTGACTTCTGAGCAGTTAACACGTTTGGAAAAATTTGCACCGGAAGTTTTAACCGTTCCGACCGGACACAAAATAAAATTAAAATATTTTGACGACGGCAAGCAGCCGGTTTTGTCGGTCAGGTTGCAGGAAGTTTTTCAGTGGCAGGAGACACCGAGAGTCTGCGGCGGCAAAGTCCCTGTCTTAATGCAACTTCTCTCGCCCTGTTTTAAACCCGATCAACTGACTTCGGATTTGAAATCCTTTTGGCAAAACGCTTACAAAGAGGTCAGAAAGGAATTAAAACGCCGTTATCCGAAACATCAATGGCCGGAGATTTAAGAAAAAAATTTTTGTTTTGAAAAAAAATATATAATTTTGCGGCATGAAAACTTTGCAAAAATATCGTAACGTGTTGGCTTTGGGATTGATTTTAATCCTATTGCCTGTTTTTGCCGTAAAAAGTTTTCACTCTCATTCGGAAGACACGCATATCGAAACAGAAAAAAAATCTGCCGAAAGCGTTGACGGAGTTTGTAAAATCTGCGATTTTGTTTTTGCTCCGTTTGAAGAAAATGACAATTCAGTTGAAATTGTTTTAAATCATTCGTTTGTAATTTATCAGGCGGCTTTTGTATTAAAACCCGTTTTGAACAGGGTTTTGGTAAATTCTCTGCGTGCGCCGCCTGCCTTTAAATAACATTTCATAACATTCTTTATTTTAACAATTTATCTGTTTTATAAAAATTGATGAAAAGCATATTTTTATTTGCTTTTTTGTCGGTTTGTTGTGCGGTTGCCCATGCTCAGGAAGATAGCATTTGGGGAATCGTGAAAAACGGTGTGGATATTGACGAAATCACCGTTAAAGCCGATAAAAGCAATAACGAAGTGCAAATGACTATGCCTCAAAATGTTGTAAAATTAGACAAAAAATTTATTGACAACAATTTTGCGGGAAGTCTTATGCAGAGTTTGAGTCTTATTCCGGGCGTTCAGGCGATGACGGTCGGCTCCAATCATTCCAAACCCGTAATCCGTGGCTTGGGATTCAACCGTCTTGCCGTTATCGAAAACGGAATCAAGCATCAGGGGCAGCAGTGGGGACACGAACACGGCTTGGAGGTCTCGCAATTTTCGCTTGACGAGGTCGAAATCATAAAAGGTCCTGCCGCAATGGTCTACGGCTCTGACGCTTTGGGCGGTGTTATCAGTCTGAAAGACAACTCTTTGCCGCAAAACGCAAGAAAAAGCGGTGTGCTGTTTTTCTTTCGGAGCAACAACTCTGCGATGGGAGTTTCTGCCAATGCGGAAGGCGTTAAGGGAAAATTTTTCTACAAAATGAACCTTACCGCCGAAACTTATTCCGACTACAAAGTCCCGGTTGACAGTATTCAGTATTATTCTTATTACATAAAATTGAAGGACAACCGCCTTAGAAACACGGCGGGCAGAGAGGGAGATATAAATTTGACTTTCGGGTTTAACGGCAAAAAACTGAAAACTTCGCTTAGCGTTTCGGACGTTTATGACAGAAGCGGTTTTTTTGCAAACGCTCACGGAATTGAAATACGCCTTTCAAAAATCGATTTTGACAAGAGTTTTTCTGACATTGATTATCCGTTTAGTACGGCAAATCATTTTATGGCGGTTTGCAACAACTCCTTGAAAATCGGCCGCAGCACTCTGAAAATAGATTTTGCATTTCAAAACAACCGCAGGGAAGAGTTTTCTGAGCCGGTTTCGCACGGTTATATGCCAAAGCCGGACGGCTTTTTAGAAAGAAGTTTTTACAAAAACACGTATTCTCTTAACGCGGCTTACAAGTTTATTTTGGGTCAGCACAGTCTGCAAGCAGGCTTTAACAGCGAATTTCAAAAAAACAAAAGCGGCGGCTGGGGCTACGTTTTGCCGGGTTTTGAAACGGTTTCCAACGGTATTTATTTTTGCGACAAGTTGCATATTGCTGACGGACTTATTCTCAGCGCGGGCGTAAGAACGGATTTTTCGTCAGTGAAAATTTTTGAATACAAAGACTGGTACAAAACGCCTTTGCAAAATGGCGATTCGGCTTTTGTTACAAGGTCTGAGGATTGTCTGAAAAAGTTCAGCAGTATTGTTTTTTCTTTCGGGCTTAACTATGAAACGGGAAATTGGGTCTTAAAGGGCAATTTCGGAAAAAGTTTCCGTATGCCGCTTGCTTTGGAACTCGGCTCTGACGGGGTTAATTATCAGATTTTCAG
>JAEEXW010000275.1 GCA_016287995.1 Bacteroidales bacterium | reverse complement strand
TCGTCGTAGTGCCAGTTTACTACAACCTCTCCGCCGGCGTCCTCGGAATCTTTGAGAACGTTGAGAAGATCAAGAATACAACTTGAAGTACTTGTATTGAAGTAAGTTAATTTTATAATGAAAGCAATCGGTTTTTTGATTTTTTCCGTATACTCCACAAGCCAATCAATAAGCGGTTTATAAAACTCTGCCGTATCCTCCAAAAAGGACTCACCCGAAAGTTCGCAAATGCCCGTCTTGGCGTTAAAATTAACTGAAGGCGTAAAAAAGTTTTTGTGTGAGCCTTCTATCACAATGTCTTCCAATTCCATATTCGATTTGTATATTTTCTGTTGACCAATTCCTTTTTATTATATTTATATCAAAATCTTTTCAATATCCGTGCCGATATTTCAGGATTTTGCTGATGTTTTCTTAATTTTGACGGCAATCGAAAAAAACGATTCCTCGTCGCTCACAGGCGTTAATTCTATGTCCAAAGGACTCTCGGCTGTTAAAGCAACCTGAATAAGCCCGATGTTGCCCGAATTTTTCTTGCCCGTATTTGCAAGTCTGCGCTGCTCCCTGCGGTATTCCCTCAACGAATCCCTGTCAAGAGAATTGATAATTTCACATTTTTCTATTACGGGTTCTATATCGTTGTTTTTTACCACGTTGCCCGTTACAAAAGTATATGAATCGCCAAATTCGCCTATCACCAAAGTTCCCATACCCAACTTTTTGCCGGACACAGTTTTGCACGATTCGGCACTATAAAGCCACACATTTTGAGCCAATTCCATGAATATCTTAAAAATCTTACTCTTTGCCTTATCGTTGCCATCATTAGTGAGTATTTCGATATTCTCACCGATTACCGTCATAACTCTCTCATCAATAGGCCCTTTGTAAGACACCAAAATATTCTGGTGAAGCAGATTATGATATTCATAAAGACTGAAATCGTATTTACCGTCTTTTTTTTCCATATCCTTTATAATTTTGGTTGTTGCAAAAGTAATAACAAATTTTTAAATAATAAAAATTTTTTTCACTCCATAGGAATTTTATTGATTTGAAGTCCCGTTTCAAGGATAAAATCCTCTACCTCCTCCAATTCTTCGTCAGAATCCTCATAATACCAGTTAACAGTTACCTGCCCGCCTTTCTTTTGATACGTCTTCAACATGTCCAAGATGTCAACTAAACATTTTGAACTGCTCGTGTTGAAGTAACTGAGTTTTATATCAAATTTCAAAGGGCCTCTTACGGTATCAATGTAATCCCTAATCCAATTAAGCAAAGGCGCATAAAACTTTGTCGTTTCCTCCAAATAGGACTCGCCGGAAATCTCACAGTTGCCGGTAGCAACCTCAAAATTAACCGTCGGCATAAAATAAGCCTCATGCACACCCTTTATGTGAATATCTTCCATAACAAAAAATTATTTTTAAAGTTTGTTATTCCTTATTAATCTTGACACTGACAATGTAGAAGTATTCGCCGTCCTCACATTTGACAAGTGCATACTCTATCGGATTTGAAGCCGTAAGAGCAACCTGAATAAGACCGATGTTTCCGCCACCTTTTTTGCCGGCAGGCATATTGCGCTGCAAACGACGGTATTCCCTTAGTTTGTCCCTTGTCATAGAATTGATATTGTCGCATTTTTCCATAACGGGGATAATGCTGTCTTTTGTTGTTCGGTTTCCGGCGGAAAACTCATAATAGCCGTCAAAATCTCTGATTATCATCGTACCGACACCCATATCGCTGCCCTCGGAGTTTTGTTCTCTCTCCAAAGAATACATCGAAATGTTTTGTGCGAGTTCAATGAAAATTTTGAACACCTTCTTATTTATCTTATCATCAGGAGAAAGCGTACCTTCGATCTCTTTTGCCAAAACCGACAAAATCTCCGTATCGAAAATACCCGTATAACTGATTGCGATATTATCAGTCGTCCGATGTTTTTTAACTTCCGCGCTTTCCATAATGTTTATTTTAACAAGTTTTCCTATTTTGTATTAATCAATAATCAAACCATTTTTAATTTTTCCAAACGGTTTTTTTCGATTATTAATACACTTTTTGTTCAACAAATTGTTTATCAGTGTTTTAATTTTTCCTTAAACGTTAATTTTCCTATGAAAACTTATTCGCCAAAAGTAACAAAAAGTTTTCAAACCGTACAAATTTTTTTACACTTTTTTTCAAAACAATATTTTTGTCCTCGGAAAAATAACCTGAATATGATCGAGTTCGGTCTTCGGAATTCTGTTCCGCTGCAAATCCAACTTTTTGAGCCTCTTTAACTTAATAAGATAAAAAGGCAGAATTTCGATTCTGTTATCCGCCAAAGACAACTCCTCCAAATACCAAAGATTTCCGATTTCTTTCGGCAACCTTTGAATCCTATTTTCCGACAAATCCAAAACTTTAAGACTTCGTAAATTGCCGATTTCAGGCGGCACAACCATAATCCTATTCAGCGAAAGGTTCAAAATTTTTAGTTGCCTCAAACTCTGAACAGCATACGGAATTTCAGGAATATAATTGCTTTGAAGGTTAAGTACTTGCAGTTTTCTCAGCAAATTGATTTCTTCCGGCAGTTTTGTTATCCGACAGCCTGAGAGCGAAAGGCTTGTAAGATTGGGCAGCATCGCAAGTTTTTTTATAACCTGACGCGAATAAAGTCTCGGATTGTCGCTCAAATCCACGTGCTGCAACATTTTGAGTTTTTCAAAACCTTCCGGCAGATACTCAATAAAATTTCCGTCCAAAGAAAGCCTTTGCAAATTTTTGAAATTAAGAATTTCTTTCGGCACTTCCATCAAATCGCAGTAACTCAGACACAAAACGTAAACATCGTCAGGATGAGCCAAAGCGTCGTCAAGGTCTGAATAGATTTTTTTGCATGACAACTCACTCGGTGAAAGCAGGAAGTTTTGAGCAAAAACAGCCGCGTCAACCGCAAAAGTCATAAAAAAAATCAATATAGCCGCCTTCATTTTCATAGTCGCTTACCGTAAAATCAAAAAACATACCAAATTCCGCAACCAAAATTTAGGCACGTTTTATGCTGTAATGAAAAAAAGAATTATTAACTTTGCAACGCATTTTATAAAAAGATGAAAAGCATATTTTTTACAACCGTTTTTTTGATTCTCTCTGTTTCAGGATTTGCGCAAAACGCAGATTTTGAAGCGGCATATTTCACTGATTCTTTCGGTACTGTATTGCCTTACAGACTGTTAAGACCAGAATTTGAAAGCCTGCCCCAAAAAACTTTCCCCGTTGTGCTGTTTCTTCACGGAGCGGGCGAAAGAGGCTCCGACAACCAAAAACAGTTAACATACATGGACAAAATTTTCGGCAGCGAAAACTTCATGGAAAACTTTCCGTGCTACGTCATATTGCCGCAATGCGCTGAAAATTACCGCTGGTGCGAGGTGGACTGGACTTGGGACAAACACACAATGCCCAAAGAAATTTCAAAATACCTCAACGCCGCAAACGAACTTTTGGACAGCATTGCATCAACCCCAAAAGCCGACAAATCAAGACTTTACATTACAGGAATGTCAATGGGCGGTTTTGGAACATGGGATTTGATTTCGAGATTCCCCGAAAAATTCGCCGCCGCAATGCCTATATGCGGAGGTGCTGACGAGGCTCAGGCTCAAAAGTTGACACAAATTCCAATCAGAACTTTTCACGGGACAACCGACAAAGCCGTGAAAGTTTCACGGTCAAGAAACATAACCGCCGCAATAAAAAAAGCAGGCGGACAAAATATTGAATATCAAGAATTTCCCAATATGGGACATTTTATTTGGAACAAAGTCTATTCTGATAACAAAAATTTTGAATGGCTCTTTTCAAATGTAAAAAAATAGAAAAAGAAAATGAAATCAGGATTTAGGATTGTGATAATTTTGGCTGTCGTAACAGCCTTGTTGTCAGCATATTCGTTTTCCAAACCCAAAATCACGGTTTTCGGAAACGAAGTCAAAAAGTCAAAAATCGCGGAGTTTACAGTGGGCGACACGCTGCCTTTATATATAGAAGGCGTTTACACCTCGGAATACAAACCGAGAGTCGGCATAGACTCCTCAAAACAGAAAATCCTGCTAATCGGCGACTCAATGTTGGAGCAATTCCGCTGGCGTCTGAGGGACTACTGCAAGGAAAACGGACACGAAATGGCAAGCGTGATTTGGTATAGTTCGCAAACCGAATGGTACGGCACTACGGACACGCTGAAATATTTTATCAACAAGGAAAAGCCGACTTACATAATTTTGATTTTGGGTGCCAACGAACTGTTTGTCAGGGACATAATAAAAATCAGAACTCCGTATGTAAAGCACATTTTGGAGCAAATCGGTGGAATTCCATACATTTGGGTCGGACCGCCGAATTGGAGAGAAGACACAGGAATCAACGAAATGATTTTGGCAAACGTGGGCAGCCGCAGATATTTTCCGTCAAAAAACCTAACATATAAGCGTTATGCTGACGGAGCGCACCCAAAACCCGAATCTGCATTTATGTGGGCAGACTCTGTGGCAAGT
>JAEEXW010000274.1 GCA_016287995.1 Bacteroidales bacterium | reverse complement strand
CATTGCCGTCAAAGCCGCTGAACCTATCGCAAAACCTTTGCCCGTGGCAGCAGTAGTATTGCCAAGACCGTCAAGAGCGTCAGTACGTTTTCTTACCTCAGGCGGCAAACCTGACATCTCCGCATTACCGCCAGCATTGTCAGCAATAGGTCCAAAAGCGTCAGTCGCCAACGTTATACCCAAAGTAGAAAGCATTCCGACTGCAGCAAAACCTATTCCGTAAACGCCCATCGCAAAGTTGTCAAAACCGCCCGCCGAAGCAAATGCAATCACAATACCAGCAACAATCGTTACAACCGGCAACCACGTAGAAAACATTCCTACGGCAATACCGTCAATAATCGCAGTTGCAGGACCCTGTTTTGCTTGTTCAGCGATGCCTTTTGTGGGTTTGTACTCGTCAGAAGTAAAGTATTCTGTACCCTGACCGATTATAACGCCTGCCGCAAGACCAGCCACCGCAGAGCCGAAAATGCCCCACGTTATCCAGCCGGCAGACGCCATCAACGCAATGACAACCAATATCATAGCCGAACTTCCGCCCGTGCCGAGAAGCAATGCATGAAGAAGGTTTTTCTGTGTTGCGCTTTCTTTTGTTCTAACAAGGAAAATTCCGGCAACCGACAAGAAAATTCCGACAGCCGCCACAATCATCGGCGCAACGACAAAAGTGTTTTGAGCCTCAGACGAGATTCCGGGCAATGCCGCACCGAGAGCCGCCGTCGCCAAAATACTGCCACAATAAGATTCGTAAAGGTCAGCACCCATGCCCGCAACATCGCCGACATTGTCGCCGACGTTGTCTGCAATAGTGGCAGGATTTCGCGGGTCGTCTTCGGGAATTCCGGCTTCCGTTTTGCCGACAAGGTCTGCTCCGACATCAGCCGCCTTAGTGTAAATGCCGCCGCCAACACGCGCAAACAAAGCCTGTGTTGACGCACCCATGCCGAAAGTCAGCATTGTGGCGGTGATTTCAATGAGTTTTTGATGCTCTGTCGTGCCGGGATGAACAAAAGTCAGTCCTAAGATTTCAAGACCGTTTTGCATGTTTTCAGGCGTGAAAACGAGGTCTTTCAACAGGAAAAACCACAGCGCAATGTCCAACAGACCGAAACCTACGACAATGAGTCCCATCACCGCACCGCTGCGGAAAGCCACTTGAAGCCCTTTGTTGAGCGAAAGACTTGCACCCTGAGCCGTGCGTGCAGAAGCGTTGGTGGCGGTTTTCATACCGAGATAGCCGCAGAGACCGCTGAAAAAGCCGCCCGTTAAAAACGCTATCGGCACAAACGGATTTTGAACGCCCATATATGCCAACACAAGCAACAAAACGGCAAGGATTATAAAAACTTTGATAACGATTTTGTACTGACGGCTTAGATATGCCATCGCACCTTCGCGGACGTAACCCGCGATTTGCTTCATTTTAGGATTGCCCTCGTCGCACGCCATCATCTTTTTGTAAAAAAGGAAGGCGAACAACAACGCCGTTACCGAGGCGACAGGCACAATCCATATTAAACTCGAAATGTCCTGCATAATACTTATAGATTTTAGTTAATGATAAGAAAAGTTTCGTCTCAAATATAAAAAGATTATACAGCAAAAACAAATTATTTTTTGTTAAAAATTTTAGCAAAAAAAAAGCGGCTCTGCTTTTCGGCAAAACCGCTTGAAAATAAAAATATAATATTCCCTTACTACTTCTTTGCTCCACTTACACCAGAGGGAGAACCTACGCGAATCATTGCACAACGGAAACCTAAGTCGTCGTTGCATTTATCCTGCTGTAAGAACCTTCTTGTTCCGGGAACCATCCAATAAACACGGTCTCTCCAACCGCCTCCTTTGTAAACCCTTACACGGTCGTTAACCAAAGATTTCATCGGATATTCGGGAGTGTGATGGTTGTGATACATACGCTCAGTTCCTTCATCAACAGCACTTACCCAATCAGGTCCGTCAACGATTTGAGATCTCAAATCACCATCTTTATAATTTCTGTTGTCGGCTGTTTTATAGTTGATACGCTCAGCACTTTCTTCGTCAGTCATATTTCTGTATTTAAGACGTCCGGTAGTATCGTCCTGAATATATTCATTGTTTTCATCCGTTTCAAGAACTTGGAAAACGTTACCACGGAAGGGGTTGAACTCTTCAATGTCAAGGTTAGAAGAAACACGGTATACGTCCAAAACCCACTCATTAACGTTACCAGCCATACAATACAAGCCGTAATCATTTGGCCAATAACTATCTACCGGAGCGGTAGGAGCAGCATTATCGTTCAAATAACCGGCAACACCCATAAGGTCGCCCCTGCCCCTCTGCATATTAGCACGGAAAAGACCGCGGTTTGCTTTTTCTTCGTTTCTTACATAGTGTCCATTCCAAGGATAAAGTCTTTGATTAACAATACGTTCGGGAGAAGACAATGAATTGCCGATAAGAGCCAAAGCAGCATATTCCCATTCTGCCTCGGTAGGAAGCCTATAAGAAGGCAACATAATACCGTCTTCCATTTTAGCAGGTCGTCCTTCACCGTCAGAACTTGCAGAAGGAATGCCATGGTTAACATTTCCTACATATTTGCCCGCAATATAAGCCTCGGTACTGAAATTGTTAGAACCTTGTTGCTCGCTATCGTAATTCAAAACACCTGCTACGATAAGGGCTTTTTCGTTAACACGGTCGGTACGCCAAAGACAATAATCAGAGGCCTGCTCCCAACTTACACCAACTGCCGGATAATCGTTGTACGCAGGATGACGAAAATAAAACTGAACGTATGGCTCGTTGAAAGCCAAACGTCTACGCCAACAAAGCGTATCGGGCAATGCCTTGTAATAAAGTTCGGGATACTCGGCAAAAAAAACTTTGTAAATCCAGTTTAAGTATTCGCGGTAGTCAACGTTAGAAATCTCCGTCTCGTCCATATAAAATGAAGATACGGTAACACGTTTTCTCATTGAGTTCCAATCATACATAACGTCTTGTTCAACGCTACCCATTGTAAAAGTACCGCCTTCTATCAAGACCAATCCCGGACCTGCATCTTGTTCAACGTATTCTGCCACTTCAAATCCGCCCCACTCTGGTTTGTTGTACTCCCAACCGGTTTTAGAGGATTCACCGCTGCGCAACGCAATTTTCGGTCCGCATGACTGCATTGTAAACATGCCCCCCGAAATAATGCACGCAAGCACTGCTATTTTCAATCGCATTTTCATATCATTAAAGTTTTTAAATTTTCTAACAAACACTATATATTATATAACTAAAATGCAGGGCATAATATTGTTTTTGAACCGTTATTTTTTTCGGAATTTTCAAATTTATATTTTACGCCCACCTCCAAAGAGTTTTTTGAGGGCGAGGTTACCGCCCCCGTATAAAAATCGTAACCGAAACCTATTTCAGTTTTGCCGACTTTGAACCCTATGCTCGTTACAACAGCAGAAGACTGAAAATCAGACCGTTGATATCTGAAAGATAATCCCGCCAAAAGCACATTGCCATAAAAATAAACTCCCGGCATTATCATATCGGCGTTAGCGGAATGAGAAAAATTTATCGTCGGAACAACAAAAACGTCTTCAATTTTACCTCTTTTAGCATGGCTCGAAAGTTTTATTTTGTGGTTAACAAGTCCCGCTATCATCAGCGGCAAGGCTGTTTTCTCTCCCGAAAGCGTCATGGAGGTAAAACGGTACATCGCTGCCGAAACAACAGTATTCTTCGTATAAAAAATCACTCCGCCCGAAAAATTAAGGCAACCCGTCTTTTCAAAAGGTATGTCCTCATTAAGCGGGGAAACATCTCCCGAGGCGGGGTCAATCATACTGTAATAAACCAAGCCTGAGGGATTGAAACTCTGCATATAATACGCCCCCTGCAAGCCGAGAGAGCATTTCAATTTGTAATTGAGGGAAAACGTGTAAGCATACCCCAAAGCAACCTCGTTAACCTTAAAAGCCCCGCCGCCGCTCGTATTTCCGAAAAATCTTATACCGAGACCGCTATCGTAAGACGGCAGTTTTTGCTGATATTCAAGGTTGTAAATCTTATAACCGCCTTCAATTCCGGGCCACTGATCCCTGAAAATAACGCCGATTTCACTGTAATCCCCAACGGCGGAAAACGCAGGATTAACAGAGAGTTTGTCCAAATAATACTGCGAAAAACAATATTCCTGAGCCTCCGCAACACCGGCAGCCAAGAAAAAAATTATTGCAAACAAAAAAGTTTTTTTCATAGACTTTCTTTTTATAACGCAGTTTTACGCCGCAAAAGTACAATTTTTTTTTGAAAAATCCGCAAAGAAAAAATCATTTCAAAAAACCCCGCACATCATCGGCTAAGCCTGATGTGCGGGGTTATAAAAATACAGTTTTCCAAACGGCATTTTTTCTATTGTAAAGTTTCAATTTCGGCAGGGGAAAGTCCCGTAGCGACAGCAATTTCGTCAACAGTCATTTTGTCTATTGATTTGAGTGTACGAGCCATTTCACGCATTGCGTCAGCACGACCTTTTTCAAGACCGATTTTCTCGCCTTCCGCACGGCCTTTTTCAAGACCGATTTTCTCG
>JAEEXW010000273.1 GCA_016287995.1 Bacteroidales bacterium | reverse complement strand
AATCCTTTTTCAGGAGAAAACTCTGGAACAAAACCGTAATTTGAGCCTAAGTGTATTAGGGTTTTTATAATCGAAATTACAAGCCGCGAATAGTTGCAGCGATAAGATGGCGCGGTTTTTAGGACATAGTCTTTTGTTAACGAAAATTTTTCATCATCGAAAATGTTTTCTTTGCTTTTAGCGATTTTTCTGAAACCTTTTGATTTGAATTTGTTGAAAAAATCTCTTAGTCTGTCTTTTTTTTCAGCACAAAATACAGTTTCGGGGTAGATGGTATTGGGCGAAATTGTGTTAAGAATTTTGAAAGCGCGTGCGGAATCAGAAAAAGCGAAAAATTTTTTTTCGTTTTTTTTATCAAAAACATTTTCGTTGATAAATCTTGATAATATAAAATTTTGTTTTATAAATATCAGATTTTCAGGTATTTCTAAAAAAACTTTTTCGCCGTTGAACGCCAAAAGCAGCGCGGAAAATCCGTCGGCAAGCGATTTGAATTTGAATTTCAGCATTTTAATTTTTAATTTTGCCAAAAATATGAAATTAAATGATGACTTCAAAAATAAAAAATGTTTTTTTCTTTGCCGGACTTGCGTTGTTTTTTTCGGCATTGATGTTTTCATGTGCCCAAGTCGGCACAATCACTGGTGGCGAAAAAGATACAACCGCCCCTGAACTCAAAAAAAGTAAGCCCGTAATTTATTCTTCTGGGTTTGATGGTAGAAAAGTGAAAATAAAATTCAACGAATATTATTCACTTGATAACGTTGAACAAAAATTTATGATGTCGCCGCCTCAGGATAGTCTTAAACCGAAAATCAAAACCAAAGGTAAGTTCTTGATTGTCAAGTTTAAAGAAAAACTGAAAAAAGACACTACTTATACTTTGCAGTTTTTTGACGCGGTAAAGGATTTTAACGAGGGCAATAAGATTGATAATTTTCAATTTGTTTTTTCAACCGGCGGACCAACAGATTCTTGTGCTGTTTCGGGGCAGGTATTGGATGCTCAAACGCTTGAAATACAAAAAGATATGCTTGTATGTCTTTACGGCGTGCAAACCGGTTTTATGGATTCGGTTCCTATGAAACGGCGTCCCGATTACATTACCCGTACTGATACGGCAGGAAAATTCAAAATAGATAACATACGTCATGGAGAGTATAAAATTTTTGCCCTTGCCGACATCAACGAAACACAGCGTTTCGACCTTGAAAACGAAAAAGTCGCTTTCTTAAAATCGACGTTCAAAACCAACGCTCAGAGAGTTATGAAAATCGACTCTCTTAAAGCAGGAACGATTCTTCATTCCGGTGAAAAAGGGCACAGAATTTTGGACACGCTTTTAAGCGACACCGTCATCATACAAGACCTCTTGTACACAACGCCGAACAATTTGAAACTATATAGTTTTGAGGAAGTGCATCTTGTTCAGTACATTGCTGAAAGAACGAGGGATATGCGCTGCCGCGTGAAGTTGAACTTTAATAAAACGGTAGGAGAGGACACTGTATTAATTACTTACGTTGACGACACTTTGAAAAGTCCGTCTATGATTTACGACTATAACAAAAACAGAGATTCGCTTATCGTGTGGTTTAGGGACACTGTTGACATCAATAACGATACGCTTGAACTTCGCATTACGTTTTCGACTTTGGACTCTCTGAAACGAAAGACAACCGAGACCGATACTATCAGCGTAAAATTCAAGAAGAAAACCGCCGCAAAGTCTACGGACAAGAAAGCCGCTAAAACAGAAGATACCGGCATTGATAGTTTGAATTTTAGAATTAAGTCTAATTTCTCTGGCGATTTTGACATCAAAGGCGGCATAAATGTCCAAATTCCGATTGTGCTTGATAATATTGATTCGTCTAAAATAAAACTTTACGAAGTTCAAGATAGTAGTTTTGTTGAGGATATGAACAACAAAGTCGTTAAAACTTTAAGGCTTGATTCTGCAAATTACAGAGTTATTTTCAAGCGTCCGATTTTGGGAAACATAATTTTTTATCCGACCGATTCGGTTGTCAGAAAAGACTGGTATAGAGCTTTTTACTCTAAAAATAGAGACACGGTGGATATTGAAGTAACGGATTCTGCGATGATACGCCGTTCAAAGTTTCCAAATCTTTTGAAGTATTACAACGAGTATTATATGGGGCAGGTTCAAAAAATCAGGGATTCTGTTACAACTGTTATCGCAGCGCAAAAAATTATCCGTTATTGGCGTCCGACGCGGGATTCGGTGAAAATTATTTTTGAGAAAATTCCGTCAGGGCAATTTGAGGTCTTGCCGATTAACATTGAAAAATTTCCTGAAAGCGGTCTTGAAATCATTCGCAACAAGGAAAACGTTACGATTTTGCTGAAAGATACTTCCGCGTTGAGAAAGGATACTTTGGCTTTGAAAATCAATTGTTTTGACCGTCAGGTGTTTAACAAAAATAAAAAACTTGTCAATAAGTTTTTGAAAGATACGCTCTTTGCTATTTACAAAATTCCGTTTCAGAGGCTTAGAAACAAAGAACTTCTTGACGGGGATACTATGCGTTTTGTTTTTGAGCAAAAACTTGGTATAATGCCTGAGGTTACTTTGACGGATTTTTCTGATAAGGGAACTTCATGGTATGACGGCTTTTTGAGTGCGGATAAAGACACTTTTTCTCTTGTAGTTAACGATTTGGAAGTTAAAAAGTTGGATACTATTAATTATTGTATTGCTTATAAATCGTTAACAAGAATGGAAACCGATACTTTGATGCGCGACAGTTTGCGATTTATAAGACCAAAAGCCGAGGTAGAGGAGGATGTTAAAGGTAGCCGTCGTAGAAAAAGCGATGCCGGAAGAGAAAACCGTCAAAAACAAGAGGAAGCCAAAAAAGATATGGCGAAAGCAACGTTATTGTTTGAAAAACAGTATGTTATGACTCGCGATTCTATGAACTCGAAAAATTTGGTTTTGAATTACGAGTTTGAGCCGGGCAAGCAGTATTATTTGGAAATAGAGGATTCTACCTTCAATTCCGTGTATTCTACGCCTAACCTTTATCTTTTGAGTAAGGCAAAAATCCGCGAACTTGACTATTACGGCACTATGAAAATCAATCTTATGAACTCCGGCAGGGTTGAGCATTGTCCTGATATTGACGAAGATTTGCCGCCTTTTGAGGAGATTGATACGGCAAAAGTCCGTCGCAGAAAAATCAATTCTAACGATACTTTGCCGGCAACTTTTACGAGTGTAAACAAGGGTCAGTTGATTGTCTGCCTTTGTACCGACAAGGGCGAGATAAAATACTCTAAGTGTACAAAAGAAGACGGTGAGGTTTTGTTCGATTTTATCCTACCGGCGGATTACAAAGTAAAAGTGATTTGGGATATGAATTCAAACGGCAAATGGGATACGGGAAAATATATTGAAGGCCTTTATCCGGAAAAAGTTATTGAATTTCCTAAAAAGCAGACAGTTAAATCAAAATGGGAAACCGTCTTGGATTGGAAGTTATGAGAAAAATAATTTTTTTATTTGTGATAATTTTGTGCGGCGCGGCGGTTTCAGCGCAAAAAACTGTCGCTAAAATCTTCTCGCCCGACAAAAAATACAAAGCGGAGTTTTTTTTCAAAGACTCCGTTCTTTGTTATTCGTTGAAAGACAACGCCGCCGATACGTTTGTGATTTCTGTCTCAAAAACGGGCTTTGTTTTGGATACAAATTTTGTTTTTTCCACCTTGTCTGATACGTTGCTTGGTGTTAAAAAGCAAAAATATTCTTCGGTTTTGCGCAACGATTTTGGCGAAAGAAAATTTCAGGAAGACAAATACTCTGTTTTGCGTGCGGATTTTAAAAACGGCGGGGTGAGGTTTCTAATTCAGGCGAGGCTTTATAATAGTGCATTTGCTGTCCGTTACGTTGTTAAAACTGCCGTGAAAAGGCTTATTACCGCCGACAAAACAGAGTTTAACCTTTCGCATTTAAATCTTATTTATTACAGCGAATACCGTGTTGAAGACGGTTACAGGTCGGCTTCGTCGGATTTGTACAACAATTTGACACCGCTTTTTATAACGGACAGAAACCGTAAATTTTCTTTTTTGATTAATGAGGCGGCAAATTTTGCGTTAGCCTCCAAAATGCGGGTTACGATGAAAAAAGGCGTTTATATGCCTATTCAGAGTTTTAAGAATGACACTTTGACTATTACCCCTTGGCGTTATATTGTTTATGGAAATAACCCAAAAGAAATGGTTGAAAACAAAGATGTTATCTATTCTCTAAATTTTCCTAATGAGAGAGACACTTCCGGCTATTCTTGGGTAAAGCCCGGAACGGTTTTCCGTTATATGCCGCGAGATTTTGATTTTAACAAGATAAAGGAGAACGTGGATTTTTGTGCTGAAAACGGCATAAACTATTTACTTTTTGATGCCGGTTGGTATGGCAACGAAAACGACACAAAATCCAATCCTTTTTTCCCTACCGGGAATTTTGACGTTAAAAAGACTTCCGCTTACGCAGCGGAAAAAAACGTAGGCATAATGCTGTATGTCAATCAGTCGGCATGGTATAAATACGATAAAAAGCAACTTTTGGATACTTTTCAACT
>JAEEXW010000272.1 GCA_016287995.1 Bacteroidales bacterium | reverse complement strand
AAAAAAAGGCGTTATGAATTATACTTTTTCGGACGGGATAACAGATCAAATGGGCGGTCAAACAGGTTTTGAAAAGTTTTCGCCACCAATGTTGAGGTCTTTATTAACGGAAATCGCCGATATGCACGCTAATCAACAATACCACGTTATAGCCGCTAATATCGAAAACCACAAATCTCTTTCTAAAAAAAATACCGTCCACCAAACCGACGACCAACTTTTGATAGGGATAAAATATTAATAAAAAAATGGCTGCTAAAACGCAGCCATTTTTTTATTGTGCTTTTTCCACCCAAGCCTTAACATCGTCTGCTGACGGATTCGTGAGGTTGAGTTTGCCTTTTTTGTTGAGCGAACAAAGGTCGTTGAAAAGTTTTCCGGGTTTTGCATCTTTCAAGTTTTCAACTTTCAAGAAACCAAGTTTCTGAATAAGTGAAACCCATTCCTCAGGAATACCAAGAGCCGTGTAAGCCTCAACGGGGTCGTATTCAAATTTCTTTTCAGGTTTCATTTGCGGGAAGAAAAGAACGTCTTGAATCGACTCACTGTTTGTCATAATCATCGTTAAACGGTCGATACCGATACCGATACCGGCTGTCGGAGGCATACCGTGGTCGATTGCCGTCAAAAAGTCTTCGTCCAAAACCATGGCCTCTTCATCACCGCGTTTTGCAAGCAAAAGTTGGTCTTCAAATCTTTGACGCTGATCAATCGGGTCGTTAAGTTCTGAATATGCGTTGCAAAGTTCTTTTCCGTTGCAAATTGCCTCAAATCTTTCAACCAAGCCTTCTTTTGAACGGTGCTTTTTGGTAAGCGGAGACATTTCAACAGGATAATCTGTGATGAAAGTCGGCTGAATAATTTTAGCCTCACAAGTCTCGCCGAAAATCTCGTCAATTAACTTACCTTTACCCATTGTTGAATCTACTTCAACGCCGAATTTTTTAGCAGTTTCTGCCAACTCTTTTTCGTCCATTTGAGAGATGTCAACACCCGTAAAATGCTGAATAGCCTCAAACATTGTAAAACGTTTCCATGGACGTTTGAAGTCAATAACATTTTCGCCTACTTTTACTTTTGTATCGCCGTTGAGAGCGATTGCAACTTTTTCAACCATTTCTTCAACGGTGTCCATCATCCAGAAATAATCCTTGTAAGCCACGTAAAGTTCTATCTGCGTAAACTCAGGATTGTGGAAACGGTCCATACCTTCGTTGCGGAAATCTTTTGAAAACTCATAAACACCGTCAAAACCGCCTACGATAAGTCTTTTTAAATAAAGTTCGTTAGCAATTCTTAAATAAAGTGTCTGGTCGAGAGCGTTATGATGTGTTTTGAAAGGTCTTGCCGAAGCACCGCCGTAAATCGGTTGAAGAATCGGGGTTTCAACTTCCAAACAACCAAGTGCATCAAGATATTGACGCATTGTGTTCATAAGTTTTGTACGTTTTACGAACACTTCTTTAACTTGCGGATTAACAATCAAATCCACATAACGTTTTCTGTAACGAAGTTCCGGATTTGTGAAAGCGTCATAAACTTTTCCGTCTTTTTCCTTAACGATAGGAAGCGGTTTCAAGGATTTGCAAAGAACGGTTAATTCTTCTGCGCGGACAGAAAGTTCGCCCATTTTGGTTCTGAAAACCTTGCCTTTAACGCCGATAATATCGCCAATGTCAAGAAGTTTTTTGAAAACATCGTTGTACATCGTTTTGTCCTCAGTAGGGCAGAGAACATCGCGGTTGAAATAAAGTTGGATTCTACCTTTTGAATCTTGAAGTTCAGCAAAAGATGCGCTACCCATGATTCTGCGGCTCATCAAACGGCCTGCTACACAAGCAGTAAAATCTTCTGCATACTCTTCTTCTTTGAGATAAGAATATTTTTCTTTAATTTCGTCAGTATGAATATTGACTTCATATTTTGGTGCGGGATAAGGGTCAATGCCCAATGCACGCATTTTTTCCAATGACTGTCTTCTGACAAGTTCTTGTTCGGATAATTCGATATTATTCATCTTTTTTATGCATAAAAATTTATGCGCAAAATTATCTTTTTTTTTTGGATAATACAAATTTTTATTAACTTTGACCGAATATTTTTTTTACGGGACTTATGAGCAAAGTTATTATAATATCAGCACCTTCGGGGTCGGGCAAGTCCACATTAATTTCGTTTTTGATGAAAGAAAATGCACTGAGGCTTGAATTTTCCGTTTCGGCAACAACACGTCAGCCGAGAGGGCAAGAGGTTAACGGCAAAGATTACCATTTTCTTTCCGTCAATGACTTTGAAAAGAAAATTTCAGAAAACGCTTTTGTGGAATACGAGCAAGTATATCAAGGGCGTTATTACGGCACATTAAAAAGCGAAATTGAACGGATTTTTTCTAACGGCAACAATGTGATTTTTGACGTTGATGTCAAAGGCGGAATCAATTTGAAAGAGATTTTTGGAGACAAAGCACTTTCTGTTTTCATTCAGCCGCCGAGCGTGGAGGAGTTAAGAAAAAGGCTTCAAGGACGCGGTACGGATTCTGTTGAAGAAATAGAAAAGCGCGTTGCAAAGGCGGAAGAAGAGATGTCGTATGCAAAAAATTTTGACAGAATAATCATAAACGACGATTTGGAAAAAGCCTCAAAAGAAATCATCGAAACGGTAAAAGAATTTGTCGGATAAAAAAAGGAGAAAAATTATGGCGGAGAAAGTTTTGGTTGTTGACGGCAACAATGCGCAGTTCAGGCAGTTTCAGGGAGTTTTGGCATCCATGAACCTTGAATGTGAGCGTATGACCGATTGTTTGGAAATAGAAAATAAAGTAATACTCGGTGATTATCAAACGATAATTATCGGACTTTCAACGTTTTCTGACATCGCAACGATAGGGCGGATAAAAAAACTCACGAAATACCGCTCTTCGGTTATCGTTGTCGGAACGGAGGCTCATAGCCGCCTTATTGACGGGGCTTTGGAGGAGGGCGCAGACGATTTTCTGTGGCTACCCGCCGCAGACGAGATTCTTAGGCTCAAACTCAAAAACCTCAACAAGCAGTCGATGAAAAAAATCGAGAAAAACATCAAATATCTTGAAACTATTTTCGATATGGTTTTCACGCCCGCTGTAATTGTGGACTTCAACGGCAGAATCGTTGAGGCAAATTACGCCTGTCTCCAACAATATTCCGTTACAAAAGAAGCCATTACGGGCGAACTTTTCGGCAGACTCATAAATTGCAGCCGCAGAAAATTCAACACCGGATATTTTCACGACGGTTGTGGTCGCTGCAAACTCTGCGACTACGGCGAGGCGGCGGCTTTAAGAGACCATGTTACAAGAAATCAAGAACATACATACATTTCTGACAAAAACGGCATAGAAGAAGAACGCACTATAAGGGTTTCGTATGCGCCGGTTTTGCGCAACGGCGAAAAAATGGTTTTCATAAATTTTGAAGACATAACCGTCAAGAAAAAAACAGAAGACGTTCTCTGCTCGTGTCTTAGGAAACTCGATACCGAAAATTTCAAAGACAAAGAAACGCGGATAAAAATCGAAACCTTTACCGAGAGTGTCCGCGCCATATACGACAAACTCGAAAAAACACTTCAAGAATACGGAACGCTTTTAGACAACATACTTTCAGGCTTTATGCTTTTGGAAGAAAACAATTTCGGCGAACTTATTATAAAGGAGGTCAACAAGCGTTTGTGCGAGATTTTTTCCACAACAAGAGAAAAAGTCATCGGAAAAAATTTCTCCACAATGCTTGTCGGTTATGACCCGAAACTCTCGGACGCTTTACATTCGGTAATTGAGACGGGTGAGAGAAAACGCATAGAATACGAGTCGAAAGTTTATGACAAATGGCTGAAAATCAATATTTTCATGATAAATCCAACAACCGTTGTCCTAATTATCGGCGACAACACGGTTTCAAGGCTCTCGCACCTTAAAATGAAGGATTATATGAAACGCAACGATATGCGCAACTATCAGTTTGAACTTTTTATGGAAGGCAGTCAGGACGGCGCATGGAGTTACGATTACGACGAAAACAAAATTTACCTTTCGGCGCAATTCAAGAGGCTTTTGGGTTATCTGCCAAACGATTTGAAAATCAGCGGAATGGAGGATTTTATCAACTTGATTTCAGTTGAAGACCGCAGCCGTTTTGCCGCAACGATAGAAGACGTTAACGCGGGAAAAATTGAAAAGTTGGAAGAAGAGGTCAGAATGGTAAAACAAAACGGCGAGAAACTCTGGGTTTTGGTACGCGCCACTGTCAGAATAGAAATCGTAAGCGGCACGCCGCAACTGCTCGGCGGAGTCATAACCGATATTTCGCAGCGTAAAAGCATTGAGGAAAAACTTCGTAACAGCAACACCGAACTCGAAAAAGCCGTTGAAACCAAAAACAAGTTCATCTCAATAATTTCGCACGACTTGCGCAACCAGTTCAACGCAATAACGGGACTTTCTGAAATTTTGACCAAAAGGCTTCAAGATTATGACGATGATAGAAACTCTCAAATGGCACTTGTCATCAATCAGTCAAGTAAGAGTGCATACAAACTTTTGAACGACCTTTTGACTTGGGCAAGAAGTCAGGCAAATTCCATAGAGTTCAAGCCCGAAACGCTGAACGTTACTACCGTTACAGAAGAGGCTTTC
>JAEEXW010000271.1 GCA_016287995.1 Bacteroidales bacterium | reverse complement strand
AAAAATCTATGCGGTAAAAATTCTTAACGATGTTTATCAAAAAAATACCGAAAACAACTATCATTATTATAAAATGTCGGAAGTTGACAATCCCAAAAGCACGATTCCGGGAATTGAAATAGTTTGTATTGAGTTACCGAAATTTAAGCCTATGGACAAAGCCCAGCATAAGATGTTGAGACTTTGGCAGAGTTTTTTAACATCAATTAATGCGGGCGAAAATTCTGATATTTCACGCGAACTTTTGGAAAACAACGACACGAAAGAAGCCCTTGAACTTTGTACAAAACTTACCGAGGAAGAGCAGCGCGAGTATGATAGTTTTTGGGATTTGGAATCGTTAAATCTTGACAGAGAAGAAACTGTAAAAGAAATTGCGAGGACAGAAGGACGTGCGGAAGGACGTGCGGAAGGACGTGCAGAAGGTCTTGCAGAAGGACGTGCGAAAGGTCTTGCGGAAGGACGTGCGGAAGGTCTTGCAGAAAGCCGCAACGAAACGGCAATCGCAATGCTTAAAAGAGGTATGTCTAATGAACTTGTCGCAGAAATTTCAAAACTTTCTGTTGAAGAAGTCGAAAAAATAAAGGCGGCTTTATAGTCCGCCAATATTTTCATACCGCCGCTTTTAACTTTCTGTATTCTTTTGTCAATAGAAGTACTGCGAGTACGGTGCTAATAACATCGGAAACGGGCAGTGAATACCAAACGCCGTCAAGACCGAAAAATTTCGGCAGAATCAGCAGCGAAGGTAGCAAAAATAGCAACTGTCTTGTCGTGGAAAGTACCGCCGCCGTTACTGCTTTTCCGATGCTTTGAAAAAAGTTTGATGTTACCATCTGAAAACCTACAATCGGAAACGCAAAAATCATGATTCTCATAGCATTAGCCGAAATGTTAGTCATCTCTTCATCGTCAGTAAAAACCGAACATATAGCGTGCGGAAAACATTCGCAAAGGATAAACGCGCCAATCATTACCATCGTGGCGTAAATTACGGTCTTTTTAAAAACTTCTGTTACTCTGCCGTATTTTTTTGCACCGTAATTATAACCGGCAATCGGCTGCATTCCTTGGTTGAGACCGAGAACAAGCATGGCAAACAGCATTAACATTTTGTTAACGATACCGTATGCTCCGATAGCGTAATCGTTGCCGTAGGTTTTGAGTTGATTGTTGATGATTATCACCACAACACAAGCGCATATATTCATCATAAACGGGCTTAAACCTACTGATACAATGCCTTTTACAATGTCGTTTTTGAGTTTTAAGAATCTTCTGTGAAAACTGATATATTTGTTCTTGTCGGCAAAATGACGGATTAAAATCATAAGACCGAAACTTTGTGCAATAATTGTTGCGAGAGCCGCACCGCGTATTCCGAGTCCGAGCCAGAAAATAAAAATCGGACACAATATAATATTAACGACAACTGAAACCATTGTTATCGTCATTGCTTTTTTGGGAAAACCGCAACTTCTTACTGCACACAACAGACCAAAATAAAGGTGTGTGATTACGTTACCATAAAGTATTACTTCCATGAAATCCCTTGCAAAAGAGATTGTATCTTCACTTGCACCAAAAACAACGAGTATTTTGTCCATAAACAAAAGCCCGAACATCATCACGGAAAGCCCGATTATAATGTTCAAAATCACTACGTTACCGAGTACATGGTTTGCGCCGTCCTTGTCTTTTTGTCCTAGTTTTATGGAGATTAACGTTCCTCCGCCCGCGCCTACGAGAGAGCCAAATGCCGCCGCTAAATTCATCAAAGGTAGCGTTATCCCGAAACCTGCTATTGCCAAAGGTTCTACGCCCCGGCCTATAAAAATGCTGTCTACTACGTTGTAAATGCTTGACACCATTTGAGCTGCTATTGACGGAAGTGCGTAACTGATAAGCAGTTTGCCTATGTTGGCAGTCCCCATTTCGTTAGGGGCGTTGTTTTGTGTGGACATATCTTTATTGTTTATGTTTTCAGGGGGCAAAGTTAGTAAAAAATAATTTTGAATCATATTAAGACATTGTGAATTATTAAAACTCTTTGATTATTAGCGTATTAAAAAAAAATATAAAAAAACTTCAAAAAACTTTTGTTTATTAAAAAACAACGTTATAAATTTGCAGCACACAACAGCACAGAACAATTAACTTTAAAATATTAGTAATCAATGTATTTATTAGGTTTTGACATCGGCAGTTCATCTGTAAAGGTATCTTTGGTGGAGTCCGAATCGGGAAGATGCGAGGCTTCGGCTTATTATCCTAAACAGGAAATGAAGATAACGGCCGAAAAAGCGGGCTGGGCAGAGCAGGACCCGCAACTTTGGTGGGAAAATACCAAAATGGCTTTGGCTGAGGTTTTAAGAACTTCATGCGTAAGTGTTTCTGATATTAAGGCAATCGGTATTTCATACCAGATGCACGGTTTGGTTGCCGTTGACAGCAATCAGAAGGTTCTCCGTCCGGCTATTATATGGTGCGACAGCCGTGCGGCAGGCATCGGTGCAAAAGCCCTTCAAGAAATCGGTACGGAACACTGTTTGAGCCATTTGTTGAACTCTCCGGGCAATTTTACCGCTTCAAAACTAAAATGGGTTAAAGAAAACGAACCGGATATTTATTCCAAGATATACAAAATCATGCTTCCGGGCGACTATATCGCCATGAAACTCACAGGCGAGATAAAAACCACAGTCAGCGGACTTTCGGAGGGTATGTTTTGGGATTTCAAAGATAAATCTTTGGCTAAGTTCCTTCTTGATTATTATGGTTTTGACCCTGTACTCATTCCCGATACGGTAGACACATTTTCCGTTCAGGGCGAGTTGACGGAAGAGGCTGCAAAGGAACTCGGCTTGGTAAAAGGCATAAAAGTAAGTTATAGGGGCGGCGACCAGCCTAACAACGCACTCTCGCTCAACGTTTTGAATCCGGGCGAAATTGCTGCTACGGGCGGTACTTCGGGGGTTGTTTACGGCGTTTCGGAAGAAGTAAAATACGACCCGCTTTCAAGAGTTAATACTTTTGCGCACGTCAACCATTCACAAGACCTTAACCGTTTGGGTATATTGCTTTGTATTAACGGTACTGGTATTCTTAACTCTTGGCTTAATAAGCATGTAGGCGGCGGTACTTTGAGTTATCCCGATATGGATAGGGCGGCTGCTAACATCGCTATCGGTTCTGAGGGGCTTTCGATAATGCCTTTTGGTAACGGTGCTGAAAGGGTTTTGGAAAACAGAAATCCGGGTGCTGCGGTTATGAACCTTAATTTCAATATTCATAAGGCAGACCATCTTTATCGTGCAGGTCAGGAAGGCATAGCGTTCTCTTTCAAATACGGTATGGATATTATGAAAGAAATTGGTATTGAGTCGAAAGTTATTCGTGCCGGTAGGGCTAATATGTTTTTCTCGTCGGTTTTCCGCAACACTTTGGCAACTACCACGGGTGCAAAAATAGAACTTTACAACACGGACGGTTCTATCGGTGCGGCAAGAGGTGCAGGTTTTGGCTCTGGCGTTTATTCTTCGTTGAAAGAGGCGTTTGCAAACCTCAAAGTCGTAGATGTTACAGAGCCGGATACCAAAAACGAACAGCAGTATACGGAGGCTTACAACCGTTGGAAAGAAGATTTAAATAAGATAATTAACAAATAACCAAATAAAAATTTATTAAAGAAAATGGCAAAAGAATATTTCGCAGGTATCTCAAAAATTAAATTTGAGGGTAAAGATTCTAAGAATCCTATGGCTTTTCATTACTATGATGCTGAAAAAGTTATCATGGGCAAAAAAATGAAAGATTGGTTGCGTTTTGCAATGGCTTGGTGGCACACCCTTTGCGCAGAAGGCGGCGATCAATTTGGCGGCGGCACAAAGAAATTCCCTTGGAACAACGGTGCTAATGCAGTAGAAATTGCTAAACAAAAAGCTGATGCAGGTTTTGAAATTATGCAGAAACTTGGTATTGAATACTATTGTTTCCATGATGTTGACCTTGTTTCAGAAGGCAATTCAGTAGAAGAATATGAGGCTAACCTCAAAGCAATTGTTGATTACTTGGAGCAGAAACAGAAAGAAACCGGCATTAAATTGTTGTGGTCTACCGCTAACGTTTTCGGCAACGGCCGTTACATGAACGGTGCTTCTACAAACCCTGATTTTGACGTTGTTGCACGTGCTATCGTTCAGATTAAGAACGCTATTGACGCTGGTATCAGACTTGGCGCATCAAACTACGTATTCTGGGGCGGTCGTGAAGGTTATATGAGCCTTTTGAACACTGATCAGAAACGTGAAAAAGAACACATGGCTACAATGCTTACCATGGCTCGTGATTACGCTCGTAAAAAAGGTTTCAAAGGCACATTCTTAATCGAACCTAAACCTATGGAGCCTTCAAAACATCAATACGATGTTGATACCGAGACAGTTATCGGTTTCTTGAAAGCTCACGGCTTGGAGAAAGATTTCAAAGTAAATATTGAGGTTAACCACGCTACTTTGGCAGGTCATACATTTGAGCACGAACTCGCAGTTGCTGTTGACAACGGCATGTTAGGTTCTATTGATGCTAACAGAGGTGATTATCAGAACGGTTGGGATACAGACCAATTCCCGATTGATCAATACGAATTAGTTCAGGCTTGGATGGAAATCATCCGTGGCGGT
>JAEEXW010000270.1 GCA_016287995.1 Bacteroidales bacterium | reverse complement strand
GTTTGCCTTGGTATATGTTGACGGCGTATGTGTGTGATATTTTCCCGTCTTGTCGTCAGACCATTTGTAAAAAATCTTGTAATCGCCGGTGGATAAATAACCCGGATTGTCTTCGCCGCCGTCTATATGGGCATAGTCGGCATCACTGTTGTCATCGTTGTATGTTGTTCCTTGGTCGCCTATAAGAGCGTCACAATCGGTGAATGTTCCTACTGTGTTTTGATATGTAATACCGTCTTTCACTTTCCAGTTTGGACCTACTTTGATTGTAGTAAGAGCCCGACAATTTCCGAACATACTACTAAAATTTTCGACGTTTTGGGTGTTAAAACCGCTGAGGTCAAGTTCGGTAATAGACCAGGAATGCATGAACATAGAACTCATATTAGTAATGTTGTCTGTCGTAAAACCGGTGAAATCAATGTTTTTGAGGTTCGGGCAATTCGCAAACATCGAACTGACCCTTTCGAGTTTAGATGTGTTAATGTTTTTCAACCCTTCTACCGTAACCAATTGTCCTAAATTACGAAACCATTGAACGCATTGTTTCGGTTTTGCCTTGTTGAATGATTCATCAATTTTTACAGTAGTAACTTTTGCTTTGGTGTTTTCGTTAATCCAGTCAGGTGGGGTTAAGTAAGAGTCTTGTAATTCCAAATTGATGCTGTATGTGGTGTTGGTGGTATAGGCTCTGTTGTTATCAAATTTGAACGTAAGGGTCAAGCCGTCCGCTGAAAGTTCAACGTAGGGCATACCTATTCCGCCGTCTATATCGTATGAGTCGGCAAATTTGTAGTTTTTGGTTTGATTAGACTCGTTGTCGCCGTACCAAAAACCTTTTGTATTGTTTGGTGTTATCTTTATTTTTACGGCGTTGTTTGCCGATGACGGGGTGTTGCCGCTTGCATCAACATATTGAGCGGTCATACAGAATTTTACGGTTTCCTCTTGTGTTAAGGAAAGAAGCGACGTAACACTTCCGTTAAGTTTGCTGTTAGTGCCTTCATAACATGATTCTTCGGCATTGACATAATAATCTTCGGGGTCGGAAGTGCTTCTGTAATTTATTATAATTGATTCTATTTCTTCCTGTGTGATTTCGTGCGGGGTGATTTTTGCTTTTTTGTTTTGGAGTTCTATTTCGTTGCCGGTGGTATTGCAACTCTCGTCGCTGGTATATGTAAAATCATAAACCGCGATTAGGTTTTTGTCCTTTATTGTACCGTCGTTGGCGAACTCCACGTTTTTGTCGGCAAATTTTAGACCGGTGAAAGTTATTGTGTAGCGAGTTTGGGGTGTTATCTCTATTGTGGTAAACTCGGGTACGTCAACAGTGCCGTCAAACTCTTTGTCGTAAGAGTCTGTCAGAGTAGGTTCTTCAAATTGTACATAACTGTATATATTTTCGCCGAAATAAGTCCATGTTGAATATTTGTTGACACACGGGACGTAGAGTTTGCGTTTGTCTTCACTTACGGAACTGCAAAAAACGTGTTCACCTTCTAACGTAGGTGCAGTTTCTGCGTTGCAGTATAGAGTAAACCCCTTACCACCAGCGTCATATTTGTCAAACGCATAGTCTCCAATTGTTAATCTGTTGTTGTTTGGCAATGTTATTTCTGTAATTGCTGTTCCATAAAAAGCATATTCTCCGATTGTCCTAAGTGCAGTGCCTGCAAATTCAACATGTTCAAGACTGCTGTTGTTCAAAAAAGCATCTGCTCCGATAGTTCTAACTTGGGTTGGAATTTTGACCGAGGTTAATGCTGTATTAAGGGCAAAGGCTTTTTCATCAATTGTTGTTACATTTTTACAGTCTTCCAAATTGATATTTGCAAGTTTGCTGTTGTTTGAAAAAGCATTTTTGCCGATTGTTGTAATAGCGTTGTTAGCCTCGAAGGTTACTGTCGTCAATGTTGAACCGCCGTTGTAATCGTTAAAGGCTTTGTCAGCGATTTGGGTAACGGAGTATTCAACTCTGTTATGCGTAATTGTTTTGGGAATTTCAATTGTAGAAGGGTAGGAGGAACCCATCCATGCGCAATTTGTTCCGTCGCCGATTTTGACGTATTTATTGGTTGCGTCAATGATTTCGTAATAAAAATTTCCTTCCACAGGCGCATTACAATAAATACAATGTTGGGCGAAATGGTCGTCGGGTAACTGATGTCTTTCGCAATGTTGGACTTCAAGTGTTTTGTTATTGGTACTATGTAAGGTAGTTTCTCGCGCTTCATAATTGGCATAGTATCCGTAACTATTCTTATCCAAATACATGACATTGTAACCGTCTGCTACATTTACAGTTAATTCAGGACTGATAAGATAGCCAGAAAGGGAGCCTGTTTGCCGCATTTCTAATGATACACCGTAGAAATTTACACTACCAGAAGCGTCTCCTTTAATAGCAGGCTCGTCGTCGTAATTCTCTATTTGAATTTGAGTAATTCCTGGTGTGCTTTGAGAATATAAGGTAAGCGAAGCACCCGCTCCAATGATGATACCTCTGTTGATTTTCCACGAACTACCGTCAAGAATAATAATATTTACATTACCATTCACTTTTATGTACTCGTTTGCTGTTATGGTAGAGGCATCAAGGTTCTCAACATAGTACCAACCTTCGTTAAGTTCTCGGATTTCCCTTTCAGTCTCTAAGCGTGGAACTCGGTTAGCCGTTGCAGCCACTTGTTCCAAGCCATTCTCGTCGAGATAGGTGACATTTGTTTTTGTTTGTGCCGTTGCTGTATTCGCGGCAAAAAACACTGTCGCTATCAGCGCACAAAAATTCATTAATAATCTTTTTTTCATATTTTATATGCTTTTCTTTGTTAATATTCTATTTGTTAACTTAACTTTAAAAGGGCAAATTTATTAAAAAAACGATAAGTACAAAAGTATAAATTAAAAAAAATGTTAAAATTAATAAAAAGTTTACTTTTTAGGGGGGGTGGATTGCAGGCGGCTCGCCTGCGTTATGCAAATTTACTTTTGAAAAATAAATCTGCATGATTTTTATTTTTTACGCAAATAAATCGTCAGTCAGCACAACGTTTTTTTTTTTTTTGAGATTTGGCGGTGGTATCGGCGATAGTACCGCCAAATCTCACTTTTTTTTGACGATTTGGCGGTAGTATCGGCTGAATTTTATGAAAATAAATTATAAAAATTTACGACCTTGCCGTTGGAAGTTGTCATACGTTTGTCGCCGTTGTAAATGACAGTGCAGTTGTCAGCAGAGATGCCCGAAAACGCACAATATTTAATTATACCTTTGAAATAATCTTTTGCAAACGTAGCACCGGCTTTTATTTCGTAAACATCGTGCCGTGAGCCGGTATAGTTCAACAGATCAATTTCCAAACCGCTACTATCGCGAAAATATCTCAAATCCGGTGTAATACCTTGATTATAATAATGTTTCAAAAATTCGGAAATAACAAGGTTTTCAAATAAACCGCCTTTTAAATAATGCGTTTTTAATTGTTCAGGACTGCTGATTTGCAGCAGCGAACAAGCCAAGCCCGTATCGTAAAAATAAATTTTCGGGCTTTTTATAACACGTTTTGAAAAATTGTTGAAATCGGGTTGTAACAGATAACAAATATAACTCGTTTCCAAAACCGACAGCCAAGAATTAGCGGTTGAAACCGAGATTCCACAGTCGCTTGCAAGCGAAGATACGTTAAGCACTTGTCCGATTCTTCCGGCGCAAAGTTTTATGAATTTTTCAAACGTTGTTAAATCGCCGATGTTTTTTACCTGTCTGACATCGCGTTCAACGTAGGTTTGTATGTAATACGGATAAAAATCCTCCGGCGGAATATCTTTGTCAAAAAGTCTTGGATACGCTCCCTTAAAGAGTTTTGTATCAATATCTTTGTTTTCTATTTTAGCGTTTTGTATTTCTGTGGTTGATAATGGCAGGAGTTTCAAAACCGCCGTTCTGCCTGCTAACGATTGTCCGATTGCTTCCATCAACAAAAAATTTTGCGAACCGGCAAGCAAGTACATTCCCGTTTTGTTTGCGCTGTCGGTGTGCGTTTGAATGTACGAAAATAGTTGCGGCACTTTTTGTGCCTCGTCAATTATTGTTTTATCGGGGTACGTTTTTAAAAAGCCTTTCGGGTCGTCAGTTGCAAATATTCTGTTGTCTGGGTCTTCCAACGAAACGTAATTGTAATCATTGAAAGCGTTTTTCAGCAGAGTTGATTTTCCCGATTGTCTTGGGCCTGTGAGCGTTACAATGGGATATTTCTGCATTAATTGCAGAAGTTTGCTTTTCAAAGTTCTTTCTATCATGGCCTTTAATTTTTTTGCAAATTTACTTTTAAAAAATAAATCTGCAAATTTTTTTATAAAAAAAATCATGCAAATTTACTTTTGAAAAATAAATCTGCATGATTTTTTTTTAGAAAGACAATAGTTTATTCTGCTATTCAAATGCTACGTGAGAGCCGTCAACTGATACGCGGAAATAGCAGTTGTCGGGTTCTACGGTGTTGATGCCGATGTAGTCCTGAGTGTAGGTATTGCCGTCGTTGCCGAGTATTACGGCGTGTATGTCTGCTGTGCCGTCGCCATGGTTGGTGATTGATAACGTTACTTTTGCGCCGTCCATTGCTTTGAGCCATGCTGCCCAGTCGGTTTGACTGCAACTTGGAGTGCAAGAGGCGTAACCGTCG
>JAEEXW010000269.1 GCA_016287995.1 Bacteroidales bacterium | reverse complement strand
AAACAAGCAGCGAATATACTTGGGACGATACCAAAACATCTGCTATCGGTGAAGATTGGCAAACCCTTACGGGAAAAGAATGGTGTTATCTTTTTAATTACGATGGAAGTTGGTCTACCGAATTGATTAATGGCGAAAATACCACACGTGCCAGTAAATTCGGCAAAGGAACAATTTTGCTTGGTAATGAAGTAACAATCCATGGAGTAATTTTATTACCTGATAATTGGGAAAAACCGACTGATTTGTCAAAAGAATTTAATTCAAACGCAAATGCTTGGGATAACAACACCTATACGGAAGAAGAATGGTCAAAAATGGAGGCAAACGGTGCGGTGTTTCTTCCCGCGACCGGCTACCGCTACGGCTCTGTCGTGGACTATGTCAGCTACGGCGGTTTCTATTGGTCGGCTACGGCTCTCGGCGCCGAGTTCGCGTGCGACTTGAGCTTCTACTCGGGCCGCGCGGCTGTGAGCAGCTACGGCCGTTACAACGGGCAGTCGGTTCGGTTGGTGCGGGTTTTGCAGAACTAACCATATCAACAAACAAAAATTAATAGCGAAATCATTAGAAATAATAGTTTCACTGTTTTGTTTGTATAAAAATATTTTTGCATTTTTCTCCTAAAAAATTTATTTTTGCCGTCAAAATTAATCCGTTATGAAATACTACGATCCACGAGCCGACATATTATTCAAAAAGATTTTTGGTAGGAACGAAGACCTTACAATCAGTTTCCTAAATGCGATGTTGCCTTTGGAAGGTGATGGAATAATAAAAACGATAACATATCTTCAACCGGAAATGTTACCTGTAATTCCCGACCTCAAAGACAGCATTGTAGATGTTTTGTGTGTGGATATTAGTGGACGTACTTTTGTTGTTGAAATGCAGATGTTTTGGACATCGTATTTTAAACAACGCATACTTTTCAACGCGGCGAAAATGTACGTTACCCAAATCGAACGCGGCGAAAATTATGATGCGTTAATGCCCGTTTATGGTCTTAATCTTGTGAATGATATTTTTGACAGCGCGAGCAAAGATTATTATCATCGCTATACGATGTGCGAACCGTCTAATCCGGAAAAAACAATTGATGGCATTGAATTGTTTTTCTTCGAGTTGCCCAAATTTGAGCCGAAAACATTTTCGCAAAAGAAAATGCAAGTTTTGTGGCTTAAATTCTTAACCGAAATCAACGAAAAAACTATTAACGTAGACCCCGAACTTTTAGAAAGTCCCGAAATAGTAAAGGCGTTAGATATTTGTACATATTTAACCCAAGAAGAAATATTGGGTTACGACCGTTATTGGGATGCTATCAGCACTGCAAAAACTCTTGCTTCTGGTAAGTATAAAGACGGTTTGGATGCCGGACTAAAAAAAGGCCGCGCAGAAGGTGAAAAAATCGGCATAGAAAAAGGTCGTGAAGAAGGCGAAAAACTCGGCATTGAAAAAGGTCGTGCGGATGCAATGCGAGACATTGCCCGTGTGATGAAAAAGCACGGCGATGATATTGATTATATTGCTATGGTTACAGGACTGTTCCAAGAAGAAATCAAAAGTTTGTAAATCCTTGAAAATAAAATTGTGGTACAAAAACTTTTAATATTAGTTGTGTTGTTATTTGCCGTTTTAAATTCTTCGGCGCAGTCTGCACCTGTTCATCTTTTTTCCGTTTCTAAGACAAAAAAAGTTGTATTCAGCCCCGGCAACTTACAGTACAATACAAAGACTCAAAAGTTTCAGTTTGCTGCCAGCCAGGCAGAGTGTCTTGGTACAAGTCCGTCAACAATAAAAGATCTTTTTGGTTGGGGAATGTGGCTTGACGAAATCACCGATGAGTCAAAAATAACCAACATCGCAAAGGACAACAGCCAGTATACCCCTGAACTGAACGCTAATAACGAGTTTAAAAACAATAAAACCACCGTTAATGGAACAGAATGGTTCACACTCAGCAATGACGAATGGAATTATTTGTTGAAAAATCGTGCAAATGCTTCTGAAAAATACGGCGTAGCAATGGTAGACGGTGTTAACGGCTTTATTTTCTTGCCTGACGATTTTTTGTTACCTGACTCTCTTACGTTTAAAAGCGGTATCGCAGATGATTACGGCGCAAAATATTATCAAGATGTAAACAATTACATAGCCGCCGACTGGACAATATTAGAGAATAACGGAGCGGTGTTTCTGCCTGCCTGGGGGTGCCGTGTCGGTACGTACGTAAACGGTCTTGCCTATTATGGATATTATTGGTCATCTACGGCTCGCGGTCTTAGGTATGCGTTCGACCTTGATTTCTACTTGGGTTTTATAGGTTGCTATTACCGCGACCGTTATTGGGGAAACTCAGTTCGGTTGGTGCGGGTTTCGCAGAACTGACAGTATTTTGTCAGAAAAATATTTATTGTTCTCCGATAAAAAAATATACAACCAAAGCAACAACAAAACAAAAAATGTTTATCTTTGCGGTTGTAGAAAGATTTAATATGGATGGAGATTTGACAGATTCTACGGCGTATCTTTCCAATAACGGAAGGTACATTATATTCGAGTTTCGCGACAAGAGGGTGATGTTCCTCGGACCGCTTGGACTCGAAAAGTTTTTGTCTGTCAACGATTTTGAGCCGAGTATTGGCTATATGGCTGTTATGACAAAATATTCGGGACAGCCGAAACCGGTGGAGGAGTACATCGATTTGCTTTCCACCCTCGACGAACTCCATATAAACCGCAATAATTTTTTACAACCAATTAAAAATCTAAAAGTTAAAAATGTTTGATCCGAAGGAAATCGCTGATAAAGCGGAAGTGGTAATTGCAGGTTTCGCAGTTGTCGAAAACGGGAATGGCTATTCCGTTTACGACCTAAATGACTGTGAAGGTGTTGCCATATTCCTACCTGACAGGCAACTCTTGGAAACTAATATGGATGAAATATGTCTGTCGATTGCAAAAAAACGTCTTGACCAAAGCCTAAAATATATGTCTTATGCCTAAGTATTACAATTTCAAAATAGCCGGATATTTCCTCTATTTTACTGCTAAGTGTGTTTTGGAGTGTTTCCATGCACACGCAAGCGACAGAAAACTGACAGAGGAGGGTGCTGCAAAGTTTTTTGTAAAGGAAAACGGAGATACCGTTGTCGCCAAGCGTGGTGTCCTTAAAGACAAAGAACTTTCGCTCATACAGTCGTTTATTAAAGATCATTATCAAGAAATGTATGAAATGTGGCGCGAACGTAGTGTGAACGGTTTTTACAACGGAGATTAAATTGTTTGCACGATTTTTTTGCAATTTACTCAAAAACGTTTTATCTTTGCCGCCAAGATATATGAAAAATGAAAATCAAACTTACTTTTTTAGCCTTGTTTTTTGCTATGAACGCAGCGGCTCAGGACAACCTTACAAAGGTTGTAAACCAGATAAAGGGTTATGAGTATTTCGCTAACGGACAGATTGCCCTGCTTGCCACGGATATGAAAACCGGCGAGGTTATCGCCGAACTCAATCCCGATATGTCGGTGATTCCGGCAAGCAACACCAAACTGTTTTCTACGGCGGCGGCTCTTGAACTCTACGGCCCTGATTTCAAATATCAGACAAAACTTTTTTATACCGGAAAAATTGACAAGTCGGGCGTTTTGTACGGCAACGTCATCATAAAAGGCGACGGAGACCCTACTCTCGGCTCAAAGTTTTTTTATGACAGCGAAAATTTCAATTACAACGCGAAATTCGTTCAGGCTGTGCAGGCGGCGGGTATACGCAGAATTTCCGGCAACGTCATCGGCGACTGCTCGGCTTATTCAAAAGAAATGACCCCCACAACATGGTCTTGGGAAGACATCGGAAATTATTACGGCGCAGTCCCTAACGGTCTTACCGTTCACGACAATTATACGACGCTACATTTCAAAACCGGAAAAGACGGCACAACGGCGGTTTTTACCGGCAGTGAGCCTGAAATTAAAGATTTAAGAATGGAGGTCTATGCCGTTGCCTCTCAAAACGTTACCCGTGAGAATACAAATGTCTTCGGAAAAACTTTTCAGAACCAGAAATACATCGAAGGTTTTGTTCCGCAAAATAAAACTGACGTTACGGTGAGAACAATAATTCCCGACCCCGCTCTTTTGGCTGCCTCTATGCTGATTGACAGTCTTAATTCTAACGGTGTTCAGGTTTTGGGGCAGGCTTTTAGCCGTCTTGACAGTAGTAAGTTTGTCGCTCAGGATACTGCAAAAAAGTTGCTTTGTACTTTGGAGTCGCCAACGTTGTTTGAGATAATCCAGCAGACTAATTTTTTCAGTATCAACCTTTATGCCGAACATTGTCTTTCGCTTGTGGGGCTAAAACAACTCAAAACCACCGCTGTAAATTCTGCGTGTTGGGCTTTGATGAGTTTTTGGAAAAACAAGGGAATGGATACTCGCGGTATGAGCATAAACGACGGTTGCGGACTTTCGCATTACAATATCGTAACACCGAGGCAGTTGTGTTTTTTGTTGACGTATATGCACAATACATCACCTTATTATAAGTATTTTAACGAGAGTCTAACGATGTGCGGAGGCAAAGGTACGATGGCAGGTATGTGTGCTGGAACTCGTGCTGTCAACAACGCAAGAGGCAAAAGCGGTACAATTCGCCGTGTAAAATCTTATTCGGGTTACGTTACAACGCGGA
>JAEEXW010000268.1 GCA_016287995.1 Bacteroidales bacterium | reverse complement strand
CCCCTCGAAAACCGTTCTCCGCTTCCTGACCAACTCCGAACTACTTTTAACCAGGCTATAAGAAATAAAATTTCTGTACACAATCAGAGTGTTTTTGCGCTGTTTGATTAGTTTTTGATACATCAGGACAAAGAAAAACAACTGTCTTTCAACTGCTTAACGAATTATAACAACGTTAAAAGAAATCTTGAAATATTTGATAAAGATTTGACAATCAACGATATAAAACCCGATTTTTTGAACATTTTTAAAGATTTTTTGGAAAAAAAGAACCTGAAACACACGACAATCAGACATATTTTGTCAATGCTCAAAACGTTTCTAAATTACTTAAAATCAAAGCATTATATAAATATTGACATTGAACAACATTCAGTTGTTAAGGTTATCAAAGGCGACACACAAAGTTACTTAACACACTCAGAATTAAAGCGTTTGTATGAAAGAAAGAGTTTTGATAGTGATACGGAAGTGTTAGCGAGGGATATGTTTGTTTTTGCTTGCTTTACGGGGCTGCGGTATTCAGACCTTACACGGCTAAAAAAGTCTGACATAAACCCTCAAAACATAGAATTTATAACAAAAAAAACGGGTACAAAGGTATCAGTAGACCTGAACCGATACGCAAAAGAAATAATAGATAAGTATTTGAATATTAATCCTTTGTTTCAGAATCTATTTCCGCCGATTTGTTTAAAACACTATAATAATATGCTGCATAAAATCTTTAAGGATTGTGGTTTTGATAATGAAATTACGCTTACTTATTATAAGAGAGGGGTCAGGGTAGAGGAGAAAAAGAAAAAATACGAAATTCTATCTTCGCACTCCGCCCGCAGGACTTTTGTTGTAGAGTGTTTGAGAAAGGGAATTGCACCGCTTATTATAATCAGATGGACGGGACACCGCAGTTTGGACACTTTAAAACCTTATATTGCTATTGCAGACGAAACTAAGAAGTCAGAAATGACAAAATTAGACGAGAATTTATAAGAAAAGTATAAAATTACCCTATTTTTAAAGGTTTACCAAAACTTTTTATAAAAAATAAATGATTGTAACTTAATGATTATTAATAACTTACAGGGAATTAACAAATTTTAACAGAATTTTTTTGGCGGGCTGAAAAATAGTTCTTAGATTTGCAACGTCAATCAATCAGAAACAACCCGATAAGACACCCAAAAAAATTGGTGCGGGTTGGGTTGAATTGACAAAGAGTTTTTAAATGGTTCTTATTAAGTGGTTGATTTTGCGCCACGTTGGTATAGGATAGTATATAAGTGCGCTTGTTGTTATTAAAATGGAATCATTATGATACCTTAATGCTCGAAGCGGATTTTTAGACAAATCTTTTCCGATAACACGCAGCGTATCTTGCAAATGATATTCTAAAACCGTTTGGTCGTCGAAATCAACAGTCAAAATGCCATCTTCGTATTTTGTAGAGTGAGATTTTAGATAGCGTTGATTGAAACCTTCAAGCGGAATTTTGTCAACATATTTTAATAAATCAAAATAATACCAATTGTCGTCTTCATAATAACGGTCAAAATACTCCCAGTCGGAAAATTTTTTGCGTATAGTGTCGGTATTGTGATTCAGAAATCTGTATTCCATTATAAGTGCTTGATACGCTTTGTTTAGGGTTGAATCTTGACGAATTGAGTAGATGTCAATATCGTTTTTCAACGTCCATGTAGAAACATCGAGCGCGCCGATTTCTTTGGCATGATTGATAAATCTTTCGTACTGATTTTTAATGCCGATATTTCGCGCTGAAATCGGCGGAATGCACGTAAAACATACCATCAGCGACATCATAATTATTGTAAAAAGATTGTAACGGTTGGTTTTCTTGAAAAGTGACATAATTGGAAATATCGTTACCAATATGTTGACAATCAGAAGATAAACTCTTGATTCTGTAAGACCGTATTCGTTAATTCGATAAACTACGCCAATCCATTGAAGCGCCAACGGAGCGATGGCGATAAAAGCAAATTTATCGTAAAACCAGTTAAAATTGCTATTTCCCAACGATTTGTTAAACAGATTTCCAAGCAAAGCAAGCGCAATATAAATGCTAACCATATACGCTACGCCACCACGCGGAAGTTCCTGTACTACAATGATTTTCAAGATGTAACATAACAGCACAAATGTATAAATCACTAATGCCGGTGATAAAATAAAGTCTATAATTATTTTCAAAAACTTACGATTATAATCTACTTGATTTTCAGAATGTTCGGTGATATAGCAATACGACAGCGGAAAGAACGTAAGCCAAATAAAAAAATTGACATGAGCCAACAAATGCCAAAATTCCGTGCTAAAAAGATACATAATCGAGCCGATAATTGCCGATACCATTGCCGAAATTATTCCCGAAATTAATAATGCCGAAAATAAAATTTCGATTTTAGAAAATATGCTAATAGCAAATATTTTGTTGTCGTTTTTTCTGATGTCGGTCAAAAGTACAATTGCACTGATGATATTCAGCACAATAAACCACGGTTGCTCCAAGCACCTTAGATTACCATCAATTAAGAAATATAATATCCAAACAAGCAGATAAGAAGCATAATATGCTGGTTGATTGATTTTTCTAAGCGTTATCGTAACAAAAAACTGAATCAAAACAAAAACCAATGGATAAAACATTTTTACAACATTTTCTACTACAAGGATTGCTGCAATAGTAAATGTAAGTCCCAAGGCTGTTTCCACCGGAAATTCTTTCGGACAATTCTTGATATTTTTAAGTAAGTCTTTGAAATTTAGCATGATACTTCTTATTTTTAGTATTGAATTTTGAATTATTTTTCTTAAAATTCCTATCGCAAAAATATCGAAAAGAACAATCACTGAATATTATTTTTAACAAAATTAACATTTTTTGATAAAAATTCCTTCAAAAAAATTTGTCTGTTACCAAAAAGTAACATACTTTTGTAACCGAAAAGTAACATTAATTTTTTTCATTATGATTAAAGACAGAGACAATACAGAAAGGCGAATCCTTGACGCTGTGGGCAGAATTGTGGAGCGTGAAGGGTTTGAGGCGGTGCGTATCAATGCCGTTGCCTCAGAGTCTGGCATGTCAAAAATACTTATATATAGGTATTTCGGCTCGATTGACGGATTGCTTGCCAAGTATTTGGAAGACAAAGACTTTTGGCTAA
Organism: Bacteroidales bacterium; assembly: GCA_016287995.1. Taxonomy (GTDB): domain Bacteria; phylum Bacteroidota; class Bacteroidia; order Bacteroidales; family UBA3824; genus UBA3824. Next base: position 1,509 of record JAEEXW010000268.1, on the reverse strand, counting down.
ATTTTGACACTTCGCAACTGCCGCAGAGCGATGTGAAAGCGTTTTCAAAACAGATTTTCAGGGCGTATATTAATATGCTTCGCTCCTCGCCCGCATTACGAAAACTTTATCGTTGGGAACTTTCGTCTAAACACCCTTCAATCAACGAATTACGAAAACGCCGCGAAGAAACAGCACTGAAAATTATTGCTTCGGTATGCGAACTTTCGGGCGAAAGTTTCGACCGCGTGGCAGGCATTTCAACACTTGTAACAGCCTCGGTGTCATATCTTTGCATTCTTGGCGAAAACTGCGGCGTTTATAATTCGCTCCAAATCGACAGCGATTCTGGTTGGGAAAAACTTCTCGAAACAATTGATTTTATGTTTGACAAAATATTATAACAAAAAATGGAAACAATCACTTTTATTGAACTTGCAAAACTTTTGATTTCGTTTGCAATACTTGCGCCATCGGGTCACAATTCGCAGCCGTGGCAGTTTCAAGTCTCTAATAATGAAATCATTATCACGCCTGACTATTCCAAGCGTCTTGACGTTGTGGACGGCAACGACCGTGAACTTTTCATAAGTCTTGGTTGCGCCACAGAAAACCTGATGACAGCCGCTCGTCATTATGGTTATGATTCTAAGTATGATTTTAGCGATGGCAAAATCGTTGTAACATTCTCTAAACAAGACATTTGCAACAGCGACACGCTTTTTGACGCAATTCCCAAACGTCATACTCATCGTGGCAATTTTTCCGGCGCAAGGATTCCTGACAATATTTTGCAAAACATTTCCGCAAGGATTTTGCAAGACAATGCGTCGGTCAAAATTTATAATTCAGAGAGCCGTGAAGCCGAAATCATCATGCAAAAAATCGCCGAAGGAAACGAAATCCAAATGTCTGACACAGCGTTTAAGCGTGAACTCGTTTCGTGGATGAGGTTCAACAAAAAGCACGTCAATGAAACTCATAATGGATTGTGTTATAATGTATTAGGATTTCCGTCAACGCCAAAGCCAATCGGCAAGCGACTTGTTGGAATGTTTCTCAATCCCAAAGCCCAAAACAAAACCGACAACGCCGTCAATGCCTCCGCGTCGCATTTCTGCGTATTTTGTGTCAAGGACGACAACGTCAAAAACTGGGTAGACCTCGGAGTGTTTTTGGAGCGTTTTCTTCTGAAAATCACCTCAGAAGGCATTTCGTATAGTTTCAGCAATCAGCCTTGCGAAATTCCGTCTTTAAAAGAAAACTTACGCCAAAATCTCAATCTAACTGCTTATCCGTCAGTAATTATTCGATTAGGATACGGCGAAGAACCCAAGACATTTGCGCCAAGAGAAGAAGTGAAGTTGTAGCGAAGGGGGTATCTCACCAAATTATCGTGTGAAAATCTGAAGTACTACTTCAGATTTTCATTCCATTTTAACGGATTTTTAGATTCTAAATTTGTGCAGGTGCCGCTTGCACAAATTCCAACTTCCGCTTGCATGAAAAATATATTAAGGCTTTCAACCC
>JAEEXW010000267.1 GCA_016287995.1 Bacteroidales bacterium | reverse complement strand
TAGGAACTAATAACTTCGTCATTTTTTTTGATATTTTTTTTTAGAAAATGCTTCCAAATGTAGAAAAAAAATTTTAAATTTGCACCGTCAATTTCAAAAAAAAAAATAATGCCCGGGTGGCGAAATTGGTAGACGCGTTAGTTTCAGGTTCTAATGTCGCAAGATGTGCAGGTTCGAGTCCTGTCCCGGGTACTTTACTTAATTGATTTATCTCATTATTTCAACTTTATGTCCTCTGAGTCTATCTTCTGAATCAAGCGAACAAGTTTATAAGTATCATTAGTAAATATATCCGAACCCGAAATGTATGGGTAATTAAATAAATCATCTGTGCTGTTTGTAAAATAGAATGTAAAAAAATTTAGGCTGATACTACCATTTAGTGAGACATCATACGTCAGAGATTGATAATCGGATCCTAATGCAACACCATTAGTATTAAAATCACTGCATACAAAGCCTGTTTGGGGCAGAAATACTGCACCTGCCGATTCCATTTTTGCCCATTCTTCACTGGTGTATTTGTTCGGAAGATCGCTCAAATACTTCACATCATATTGCCATACCAACGGTGCGACACCTTCGGGCGTATACCAATCGTCGGGCAAAATTACCACCCCCAAAACGTCATTCACATACGCGCTTCCTCTTTTTTGAAGTGCGTCAGGGCGTTTGTCAAGCAGATAACACCATTCGTCCTGGTCAAGAATAGTCCATTCAGCACCGTATGCGCAGACACTTTTCAGTTTGCCGTCGGCATCCACGGGCGCGGGATAATCCCTATTTGGTGTTATGTAACCGGGATTGCAGCCTTCCACAAATGCCCCAAACGCAAATACGTCAGTCCACTTGTCTTCGCCCATCCATTTCGAATAATTTACGCCTACGGTAGTACGAATGTCCTCAGGAAAACAATGATGATATTGCTGAGGAGCAAGCCTCCAAGAGCCGTCCAAAGGACGGTATTGCAGATTGCCTTTACTGAAAAATACATATTTTTCTTCGCCGACTGAAAATACTCCGGGCAAACATTGTTCAGGCGCACGATAATCAACACTGTACAGTAATTTCTCTTTTGCATCCAAACGTTGATTAATATTCAACGGCTTACATTCTACGACAATGCCGGAGGGCAGAGCATAAAGACACTGGCCGCCTACAATTTCGTTATATGAAGCCACGCCGTATTGCATCGACAATGTAGTGCGACAAATGTTGGCATTTAGGAACACCGTACTCTGAACGAGCCTTATATTATTACCGTCGCTGCTGTACGTAAAATTGTCGCAAGCCCAATAGCCGTATTTTTCCAACCCATCGGCAAGCGACGATATTTTTTTAACGTCAACGAAAGGGCGACCGTTGTTGTAGTTGTTCCCGTTTTTGAGTACTGCTGATAGTTTGGTAGAGCCGGATAATAATTCCGCGCCTTTCTTTATCTTCAATTCGGCTGTAAAGGTATCTGACGATTTGCCTATGCTGCCCTCAGCAGAGATTATTAGCGGCTCGTAAAGTACGTCTTTGTTGTTGATTTCGATGACATCGCCAACAGTGAAAGCCTGTTTGAGCCCAATGCCTCCATTGCCGTCGTCTGACGGAGCAATGCCTACTGTGATTAAAAATGGCACGATAGTGTATTCCGTTTCTCCGCCCTCAGGTGTCGGAGCAGACGTGGAATCTTCTTTTGTGCAAGATGCCGCCGTCATAATCAACGACGACATCAAAATCAATATATGACGGAAAAATTTCATAATTTACTACACTATTCTACCTTGATTGTTGTATTACCACTTTGCAACTGCACTAAACGCACTGCGCTTCCGAATTTAGCCCCATTTTCTTCCCAATAATTAATTGGGGACAAAATCATCATTAAATCCGTAGTTCTTAACAGATAATAGGATAGCGGGAAAATCAAATTACAAAACAATGAACCACAATCAGGTAGGAATACAGCACCTGCTGCTTCAAGAGCCGCCCATTCATCCACAGTATATTGGTTGGGAATATCTTCAATGTCTTCCACCACGAAATCCGTTACAAACGAAAAGCCGTCAGGGGCAGTCCATTCATCGGGCAAAATCAACAAACCCGAAACTCCGTTTACCACTGCACCTGCTCTTTTATGCGCCGCGTCAGGGCGGTTGTCCATCAAATACTCCCATTCGTCCCTATTGAACACAATCCATTGAGCACCGTATGCACAAGGAACACTCAGTTCGCCGTTTTGGTCAATAGGCAAAGTGTAGTTGTATTCTGTTACACACGGGTTGATACCCTCACCCCATACACCGGGCATCAAAAGGTCTGTCCACATATCTTCGCCCATCCAATCGGCATAATTTTCGCCGACATCTTCCGTTTTACCCATCAAACATATATGGTATTGCTGAGGGGCGAGCCGCCAAGCACCGTCCAGCGGGCGGTATTGCAGATTACCTTTACTGAAAAATACGCACTTATTTTCGCCGATGGAAAAAAGATAAGGAATACATTCTTCGGGTGCAAGGGCGGTAAGATGGTAGATGGATTTTTCTTTGCCGTCTAAGAGAATTTCAAAATCAGCATTAGGAATTTCTACTTTTGTGCCTGAGGGAACGGCATAGAATCGGCTGCCGCTAACAATTTCGCTGAACTCTGCGTTGCCTATTGTCATAAATACTTTGTCTTTGAACAAATTGAACTCCACAAACACCGTGCTTGGCGTAAGCGTAACAGAATTAGTGCCGGAAGTAAATGTGAAGTCTGCACACGACCAAGAGCAATATTGGTCAAGTCCGTTCTTTGGCGTTGCGATAGTTTTGACATCTGCAAGCGGCTTGCCGTTGTTGTAGTTGTTGCCGTTTTTGAGGACGGCGGAGAGTTTGGTTGTCCCCGAAACCAATTCAGCACCTTTCTTGACCTTCAATTCTGCGGTAAAACTATCTTTCGGCTTGTCAGCGCTTCCGTCAGCGGAGATTAAAAGCGGCTCGTAAAGCACGTCAGGGTTGGTGATTTCGATAACATCACCCTTAGCAAAAGCCTGTTTCAGCGTGATGCCGTTGATAGAGCCGCGTGTTTCAGCAATGCTTACCGTGATTGTCAGCGGCACGGTTTGGAAGTCTTTTACTTCTTCAACCGGGATAGGTTCGGGAGTAGGATTAGAATCATTGTCGCTATCCTTTTTGCACGAGGTGGCAATCATCATTGCCGACAAAAAAAAGACAATTAGTATTGAATAACGTTTCATAATCATAATTTATTAATTAATATTAAGTTCTAAAAGATTGCCTGCATGGTATATGTAGAGCCAACCGCTATTCATAGCAAGAAAGCCACCAAGAGCATCCGAAGTCTCGTCATAACTTTCTCTGCGGACAACATATACGTCGTATTCGCCTTTTGAGTCGGGCGATACATATAGCGGAATTATGTCGCAACCGAGATAATCTAACGGAATGGTGGTCTCAAGGTTGCCGGTGTTGTCGTCTAAAACGAAAATTGCACCGTAGCCTGTATATTTTTCATGGTCGGTGATTATCTTTCCGGTCGTGATTATTTTCCCGTTATAAACGGTGATATTACCGGTCATTTCGTCTGATTCAATTTTTTCGCAGAATTTTTGATTGCCTGAAAAATCCGTTTTTATGACGTGATAATATGAGGAGTAAGAGCCGTCATCAAGGTCAAAGTCGGAGGCATAGACAAGAAAATACAAATATTCGCCTATGCACTTTACTGCCGTTATGATTCCGCAATCAAAAATGCCGCCGCCAATTACCGTGCCGTCAGAACGGAATACCAGATATTGAGCATCGTCGGAGTATTGGGCGTATGCCACCAAGATATTGTCGAAGGCAGCCACGATGTTGTATGGCGAAGTGTTGCTGATTCGGTAAGAGAAATTGTTGCCGATGATTTTCATCATAAAAGGTGCTTCTAAGTTGTCTTCGCCTAACGGATGGGTGAAATATGCAATCGAGCCGTCTGTAAGCAAGGTGATTATCGCCTGATAGTCGCCCAAAACTACTGCCTCATCTGAAAACACCTGTCTGCCCTCAGAATCCAATTTTGCCAAAACAAAACTTCCGACGGAATAATCACTAATTCGCGAAAAAAGACATTCGCCCGAAGAATTTACCGCCATGTTTAACACCATACTATTGGTAGCAATCCCTGAAATTGAGTCAGATTTATCAACCGTGCCGTCGCGGTGGATTTTTGCGACAACAAACTTACCCTGAAAGTCGGGGTCGAGCGGTACGGCAATAGAGCCGCCGGGCATTGTGCGGACTTCGTTGATTCTGGAAATTTTTATGCCGGTGTTTTTTACTGACAAAGTTTTCGGGTCGGCATAATCGGTCTTGCCGCATCCGAAAAGTATCAATACCGAAAATAATATTGTTATGTATTTTAATGTCTTCATTTATCAGATATTTTAATAGCCGTAACGATTTTTTGCGATTGTCTTGTATTGTAAGTTTACCTTAATGCCGACTTTTAAAGAAAACTCTATCAATTTGAACATATCGGGGACGTATAAGTTTTGGTAAATAAGTTCACGTTTGACACTTGTTGTGCCCTCGGCGTTGAATCTATAAAGGTCGCATGAAATTCCGAGGTCGGCAAACAACGTTATCCGCCCGTTGTTGTAGTTGAACCTTGCGCCGCTAAGAAGTGAACTATTGTGCCTGTTTTTGAGGTTAACATTATTTTTTTCATCGGGGATTTTGGT
>JAEEXW010000266.1 GCA_016287995.1 Bacteroidales bacterium | reverse complement strand
CAACATAAACCTTGTTGCAGATATTGCTTAAATAAAGCGCGTCGCCTGCCGCTGTGTCGCCGCCGCCGACAACTATCACGTCCTGCTTCCGATAAAAAAATCCGTCGCAGACAGCACACGCCGAAACGCCCTGTCCGAGGTATTTTTTTTCAGCCGCCAAGCCCGTGTATTTTGCCGTAGCACCGGTCGCAATTATAACGCTGTCAGCCGTAATCTCCTGATTGTCATCGGTTTTTACAACAAAAGGACGTTTTGAAAAATCCGCCTCTGTTACCAAGCCCGAAATTATTTCAGTACCGAATTTTTCGGTTTGAGCCTTCATTTTTTCCATCAACTCGTAACCCGAAATGCCGTCCGGAAAGCCCGGAAAGTTTTCTATTTCGTTGGTGTCAACAAGTTGTCCGCCTACCTGCTGCCCAGAAATCAAAACCGTTTTTACGCCCGCTCTCGACAAATAAAGTCCTGCCGTATAGCCCGCAGGACCAGAGCCAATTATTAAACATTGTATTTTCATATCTTACTATGCCTTTTTACGATATTTTTTTCCCGTCTGAAAATGCGTTTCCCACTTTTCCGCCTATCGAGTGATAAGTGTGTTCCGACGGGTTGTAAATTATCGGACACAACTTTGTGATGTCTATTTTCCCGTCCGTCAAAACGCTTTCATCGGCTGTTACGTTTACGATTTCACCCACCAAACGGCATGTTTTGTCATCGTAACTGATAACTTTACATTCGAGCGCAAACGGCAATTCGTCAATAAGGGGCGCGTCAACATTCGGGGATTTTGTAGCGTGAAATCCCGCTTTTGAAAACTTGTCTGCGTCTTTATGTCCGCTGACTATACCTACGTAATCACACTCAGTAACGTGTTTTGCATCGCCCACAGATACCGTAAACGCACCTTTTAATTTTAGGTTGTCAACGGTTTTGTGCGTCGGACTAAGGCAAATTGAAATTTGCGTGTCGTCAGAAATGCCACCCCAAGCCGCATTCATTGCATCAGGGTTGCCGTCTTTGTCGTAAGTGCCAATAATCAAAACCGGCATCGGGAATAATAACGCCTTTGCTCCAAAATTTTTTCTCATGATCTTAATATTATTTTTTTATGATTTCAGTTTCAAATATAGCGGTATTTTTTTTAAGCACCAAATTTTTTGAGTTTTTTTATAAAAAAATGAGATTTTCCAATTTTCTTTCACAGTTATTTTAAAAACTTACTCCAATAGTAAAAATATTTGATTTTTTTTCAACTGCGTTTTGAGCCTTGAAAGCGTAGTCGAGTCTGAACCGCAAAAATTTTACGCCCATTCCCAATGACGGCGATACGGTAAATTTTTTGCTGATTGAAAGATTGTTGTCTTTTTGAAAATCAGAGATTCCGAACCTTAAAAACACGATGTCAGAATACGAAACCTCTCCGCCAAATTTCAAATCCGCTCCATAATAATAAAGTGTGGTTGCAAAAAATGTTGAAAAATTGAATTTGAGTACCGCCTTTGAATACGCCGCCGCAAGGGTTACAGAAGGCGCAGTTTGCTCCAATTTGTTTTCTGGAATAGAGTTTCCTGAAAACAAATAGATAGAATCAAACGCGTTTTCGTTGACACTCCAAAAGTTGAAAGTTGTCGTAACGTCCTTTATTACAGCGGATAACGCAAAATCTTTTATTTTGTAAGTTGCCGCAATGTCAAAACCGAAGCCGTAAGCCTTTGCAAAGTTACCTTCGTGTCTGAAAATCAGTTTCATAGAGCCGCCGAAATTAAAGCCCCTCCATTTTTTTGCGACAGAAAACAGCGCAGCATAATCTGCGACAGAAAAATATTTTATTCTCGAATAGTCCATATTTCCTTGATTATCAAAAAGATAAATGGTGTTTTGAATATCGTCGACGCCGAAACGTAAAAATCCGAGACCAAAACAAAGCGAAGTGTCAACCTGATAAGCCGCCGAAAATAAGTCCAAATTTGCCATTGAAGAAAAATAATTGTTGTGCATAACTGAAAAATCCGCTTTATAATCTTCAAAAAAAAGATTTGAAGTATTGGAAAAAACTGCTTCCGAGCCAAAAATTACAGCAATTTTGCTACCGCCAGTTGCTTCCAAAGCAGAAAAATCAGTAGTCATAAGAAAATCGTTAGAGTATCTAACTATTTGACTGTTAGCATTTTTTATTACAGTTAGCGTTAACAGCAAAAAAAAGTACAAAAAAACTTTCATAAAAATATCTAATAAATTTTCACAAAATTAAAAAAAACACGAACTTTACACCAAATTTTTTACTTTAAAACTTTTGAGAATTTTGAGGTTTGCAAACAGATTATATTTTGGAAAATACTAAAATGGTCTTATATTTGCAATAAGATAATTACAACAAGTATAGAATAGTAGAAAAATGTCAGGATTTGTAAGTAAATTAAAATTTGTACCGAGTTTGCTGACTTGTTCCAGCGCGTTTTGCGGTATTTTGGCAACAATATTGGCAATGGAAGGAGAAAAAGGCCTTGTTTATGCGGCATATTTGATTTTCATTGCGGCGGTGTTTGATTTCAGCGATGGCTTTGCGGCAAGACTTTTGGGAGCCGCCTCGGAGTTGGGCAAACAACTTGATTCGTTGGCAGATGCAATAAGTTTCGGTGTTGCGCCGACAGCAATTATGTATCAAATGTTCAAACAGTCGATGCACATAAACTGCAAACTTTTGGACGCACCTATGTGGCAGATTGCAATTGCTCTTTCGGCTGCTTTAATCGGTATTTTTGCGATTTTAAGGCTTGCCAAATTCAATATTGACCCCGAACAGGCTCATAGTTTCAAAGGGTTGGCTTCGCCTGCATGTGCTATTTTTGTAGCCTCGCTTGCTTTGATAGAGCCTATGGTGCCTGAGGATTTTTGGCTTTACAAGATAGTTCACGCGGCAACCGGCGCACAGTTTCCGTACAAATTGGAATTGGCGTTAATCGGTTTGGAGGTGTACGTTTGCAGAAACTGGCATTGGCTTTTGCCGATGTGCGTATTTATTGCCACAATGATGATAACAAATCTTCCGATGTTTTCGCTCAAACTTAAAAGTCTGAAATACAGCGACAACAAAGTGGTTTATAATTTTGTGATTTGTTCGGCGCTGCTCATTTTCCTCTTGAAATGGATTGCAATTCCGCTTATAACAATACTTTATATTATAGTATCATTTGTTGACTGGTTAGCCACAAAAAAAGAGCAGAAACCATAGAAAGAAAATGTCCGGGTAAAACCAAAAACTGAAAACTATGAAGTTCAAAGATTTAAAACTCCGCACGCAACTAAGCATTGCTTTTGGCATTGCTATTTGGCCGCTATTGCTTATGGCGCTGATTCCTATCATAAAATTAGGCTCGGTAAACAATACTGCTCAGGAACTCGCCTCAAAATACGTTCCGATGTTGCAGGCCGCTAACGATATGCACAACAATCTTTCCGCTACGGTTAACGCCTTTCAGATGGTTGCGGTTAGCGGTAAAATGGACAACTCCAACGATGTCGGTTACAAAACATACATTACGGCACAAAAAAACTTTGAAACACTTTCAAACATAGTTAAAGATGGAGATATACCGCAGGATTTGCAAATAAGTATGGATTCTATTGAAAATATGTTCTCCGAAATGACCAAACTTTTCAACTCTTTGGAAAGTTTCCGCTCAGAATCAGAAAAGATAACATCGCAACTCACCGAACTTCAAACTTCTTACGAATCCCGATTGGAACAGTTTTATAAAAAACTTGAAAAAGATTCCCGCAATTTTATGGCGTGCGAATATATAAGGCGGTCAATGCTATTGAACAAACTTTTGGTTTGCCGCGAAGTAACATCTGACAACACGTCATTACACAAATATTTGGACGAAAATGCTGACATTTTGCAAAGAATTTCTCTTCTTCCGATGGAAGAGAATCTCAAAAGAGAATACAATCAAATCAATTCTATCCGTCAAAAATATCTTAAAGTCAGCAATGACTTTTTCTCAAACGCAGGTGCAATGATTAGTGCAATCAGTCAATTACCTTCTATGAGTGAAAAACTTAAAAATAAAACCGAAGACCTCGGCACTATTATCGAAAAATTTTCGTCGCTTAGCGCAGAAAGCATCGAAGATACAACTACCGAAATGCGTATTGTCGGCTATTCTTTGTTAGCAGTTATCTTTGTAATCGTGATGGTTATATCAAGAAACACAACAAAAATTATAATAGAAGGTATTGAAAATAACACTATAAAAACTCAAAAACTTACCTCAGGCGATTTAACGACAAATTTTGAACGCTCTAACGGCGAGAGTGAACTTTCAGTATTAAATAATTCCATGGCTGATATGAAAGACACTTTAACTCAGATAGTTATGGCTATTTCAGAGTGTGCCGACACGATAAATACAGCCGCCGCAGAAATGAACTCTGCAAGTCAGAAAATGAGCGGAAGTGCCTCAGAGCAAGCATCCTCGGCAGAAGAAATCAGTTCTGCGGTTGAAGAAATGGCATCGTCAATCGAACAAAATAGTCAAAACGCAATTAAAACAGAAAGTATCGCTAACACTTCGGCAAAAACTATCAAGGACTGCGACGAGGCAGCAAAGAAAACTGTTGCAGCAATTACAGAAATCGCCGAAAAAATTTCCGTTATTGATGACATTGCCTTTCAGACCAATATTCTCGCACTCAATGCGGCTGTTGAAGCAGCACGTGCAGGTGAGCACGGAA
>JAEEXW010000265.1 GCA_016287995.1 Bacteroidales bacterium | reverse complement strand
CATGATATACTTTTGAAATTTCGTCAACAGCCTGATTATAAGGAAAGTAAAACGGCTGTTGTTTTGGGTGATGAGCATTTGTTGTTTCCGGTTTTGGGCAGTATTCCAAAAGAAATTGAAAAAATCAACGTTACGATGGGTTTCCCGTTTAAGGAAACGCCGGTTTTTTCGTTTCTTGTCAACTGTCTTCAACTAAAAAACAACGAGCGGAGCGGCGATTATTATTTTAAGGACGTTTTGGGTGTTTTGAACCATCCGTTTGTCTGCAAACTGCCTGATTTTCACTCAAAACTGATTACGAAAAAAATCAACGACGAAAGAAAAATCAGGATAAAGAAAGAGTTTTTAGGCAGTTTCAGCCATGTTTTGAACTTGATTTTTAATTCAGAGGTTTCTTCTCCGGCGGATTTGTTGAACAACTTTTTGGAAATTCTCTCGGAAATTTATTTCATAAAAAATCCTGAGCCGGAAGATAATCCGAAAATAGAAAACGAGTTTATTTACCAAGCCTATCTTTCTATTAAAAATCTGTATAACAACATTTTACGGTTGCCGTTAGAAGGTTTGGAACTAAGGCTTATAATCAGCATTTTAAGGCAGCACCTCTCGCAAATAAAGATTCCGTTTGACTCCAAAGATGATGACGGCATTCAGATAATCGGTATGATGGAAACGCGCAACATTGATTTTGACAATGTGATTTTAACGGGTATGAATGAAGGCGTTTTTCCTAAACGGTCAGAAAATACGTCGTTTATAACTGAAAGTATGCGTTTGGCGTTTGATATGCCGATTGTAAAATTCAAGGATGCAGTTTTTGGGTACTTTTTTTATCGTCTGTTTCAGCGGGCAAAAAACGTTATCGTGCTTTACAACAACGTTTTTGCTAACAATCTTTCTGGTGAAATGAGCCGTTTTGCAACGCAGATTTTAAAAGAGGCTTCCAAGCCGTGGAATCCGAAATCTAATTTTGAAATTCTTGAACGACAGTTTTCGAGGACGGTAAAACCGTCAAAAGACAAGGAAACCGTCATAAAAAACAGTGATGATATTTTTGAAAAGTTGAAGCCGTATCTGACGAAAGGGGAGGGGGCAAGGGCTTTGTCGCCCTCGGCACTCAACACTTATATCGGCTGTCCGCTGAAATTTTATTTTCAGTATATTACCAAACTTTCGATAGTTGAAGAATTGGAAGAGGAGGCTGACCAAGCGGATTTTGGAACGGTTTTGCATAAGACGGTAGAACTTCTTTATTCGCCGTTTTGCGGGAAAACAATTTCCAAAAACGAGATTGAGGCATTGAAATACGACAAAGAAAAATGTGCGTTAGAGGCTTTTAATCAGCATTTTATGGTCAGTCATAAAAGTCCGGCGGACTTGTCGGGGCTTGATGCGATATTTTTTGAGGTTTTGCTTGCCTACGTTGACAGGATTTTGGATTACGACAAGAAAAACGCACCGCTGAAAATCGTTAAAACCGAAGACCCGGTTTACGGCAGTATTCCGTTTGTTGTTGACGGCAAAAAATACGAGGCTAATATTGGCGGTATTGTAGACCGTGCGGATTATATTGAAAGCACCAAGACTTTCAGAATTGTGGACTACAAAACGGGAAACGTTGCCAAACATTTGACTTTCAAGAATATAGATTCTCTTTTTGACGGCAGTTTAAAAGACCGTTCGAGTGAGGGATTTCAGGTGTTTTTGTATAGTTATGTTTATATGAAAAAATATCCGTCGGTAGTACCTTTGCCGGTGATTTATTCTGTAAGACAGGATATTACGGATTTGAACACGCGCTTTTCGATGTCTGAAAATAAAATCAGAACGGAGGTCAACACTTCAAATATTAAGGAGTTGACGGATAAATTTGCATTGAATTTGCAATCTGTTTTAGCGCGGCTGTTTGACAAAAACCAAACTTTTGAAGCCTCGCCGGGGGATAATTGCAAATACTGCGATTTTAAAAGTTTTTGCGGAAAATAAAATTCTCTGCATTATGAACACTAATTCAACCAAACATATACAACTTCTTGACTGCACTTTGCGGGACGGCGGTATAGTTATTGATTTTAACTTCGGCGAAGCCCGTATGCAGGAAATTAAACATACTCTCGAAGTCTCCGGTGTAGACTATATTGAGTGCGGTTATATCAACGAACTCAAAGGCAGTCCAAAGGGACGGACTTGTTTTGATAACGAATTGAGTATCAAAAACTCGCTACTTAATTCGGGAAAACAATCAGGAGTCGGTTATGTGGCGATTATCGATCATAATACTTTTACACTTGATAATTTGCATATTGCCGACAATACCGGCATTGACGGCATACGGTACGCTTTTCACAAAGAGGATATGCGTAAAGCCCTTAAAGAAGCCCAAAAAATTATTTCCAAGGGCTATGATTTGTATATTCAGCCGATGGTTTCCGTCCGTTACAACGATGAGGAATTTAAGGAGATGATAAATGTTTGCAACTCAGAACTCTCTGAGGCAAAAGCGTTTTATATTGTTGACAGTTTTGGTCAGATGGATAATTCATTGTTGTTGCACCAGTTGGAAATTGCAGATTTGTATGTTAACGGTACGATGACGATCGGTTTTCACGGTCATAACAACCGTCAGTTGGTGTATTCTAACGCACTTGCTATGGTTGCGCAAGAGACAAAACACGATTTGCTGCTCGATTCCACCGTTATGGGAATGGGAAAAGGTGCGGGCAATTTATGCACGGAATTAATTATGACGGTTTTGAACGAAAAAGGCGGAAATTATTATGCTAACGGAATTTATAATTTGATTGACGGTTATATTGCCGGCTTGCAGAGAAGTTATCCGTGGGGGTATAATTTGGACTATTATTTATCATCTTTGTATGGTTGTACGCCGAGTTATATAAAACTTTTTACAAGAGATGACCGTGTAACTACCGATGTATTAATATCTTTGCTCAAAAATATGCCCGAAGGTAAAAAGGTGGCCTGTGATAAGGTTTTTGCTGAAAAATATTTGACTGAATATTTTAACAAAGCGGATAAGAAAAATGATAATTGATGCATTAATAGTAACGTATAATCCAGAAATCGAGCGTTTTGCTAAGGCTTTGGAGAGTTTGAGAAGCCAAGTTTCTGAAATAATTATTGTTGACAACGGTTCAGAAAATTATGCGGAAATAGAGAAGGTTAAAACTGAAAATTCTGTTCTGATTCCGCTAAAAAGCAATTACGGCAATTCGTATGCCGTTAACAGGGGTTTTGAATATGCTGAAAAACAAGGAGTTGATTTTATAATTTTATCAGATCAGGATACGGTTTTTAAGGAAGATTATGCGGCACATTTTGAAAAGGTGTTTTTGAAAAATCATGATGACAAAATTGCGGCGTATGCTCCGTTTGTTTTTGATGAAAATATCAACAGCATTTTATATGTCGGAGTATTAAAAAATAATAGAATCAAAAACGTTGTTCCTGAAAATACAATGAATGTGCTTCATACAATAGCCTCAGGAATGATTATTGACTGCAAGATATTAGCAAATATTGGCGGAATGAATGAAGATATTTTTGTGGATATGTTCGATTATGAATGGTGTTGGAAAGTTAATTATCTCGGTTACAAGATTTTAGTATTGCCAGAATTATCAATTAATCATAAGTTCGGTGATAAAATTATTACTATTTTGGGAAAGAAACTGCCGTTAAGAAGTGATTTGAGGTATTATTTCGGCATTAGAAATGCAATTGCGTTGTCTCTAAAAACAAAATATCTTCCCCAAAAAGGACGTTTTTTCTTGTTTATATTTGGCATTGAATATTTTTGCGGTTATTTTTTTCTTGCCAAAAAGAAACTGCTTCTTTTAAAAGCCGTAATTGACGGTTTAAAAAAGAAGACAGGTAAAATTGTTATTTCATAATTACTTTAATATCATCGTATTGGTCGAGCATAATATGGTTCATTTCCTCGCGGGAAGAAAACTTGAAAAATACAACGCCCAAATTATCATTCATATAATTATGTATTTCTATGCCGCTGTGATACATCATAAAACGGTCAAAAACATATTTTTCTATTTCTTTCGGGATAATAATTTTTTCGACAATGCCGTTTTTTTTGCTCATAATGCTGCGGTGTGCAACAAAACCGTTTGATTTTGTATTTTTGGGAAAGTCGTCAAGGCTTTCGCCCAAATAAGTTTTCGCCTGAAAATAATCCCAATTAAAACCGTTGAGTTTGCTGCTTGTAATTCCGTAAAGGTTTCCCAAAACTCTGCGCATAGGCTCTATAATATATGGAGTAGAGTTTTTCATACGGTATTGAACGTGAAAAATACCATCTTTTAGGTTCAAAATTTCAGCAATTTTTTCGATTTGACCAACGAGAAAATCTCTGGCAATATCTTCATTATCACTCGGATAAGTGTCTATTTCTACTTTAAAAGGATTTTTGAAAGAATATTCGTTGTTGCTGCAAATAGCAACTACTTTTTTGTTTATCAAAAACGTACACATTGCGTGCTGTGTTCCGTCAATAAAATCCTCTATTACAATGTGTTTTATGCGCGAAATTTTGAAAGCACTCTCTATTGCTGCAATTGCTTCCGGTGTATTGTCTGCCCTTGAAACGCCTTTTCCGCCGGTCAAATCCACAGGTTTTACAATGACGGGAAAATTTGCGGAAGTTTCAGCCCATTGCTTGGCTTTTTTAATGTCCTCAAACCATAGGGCTTGCGGTGGGCGTAGATGTTGCTGT
>JAEEXW010000264.1 GCA_016287995.1 Bacteroidales bacterium | reverse complement strand
TCAAGCATATATTGCTCTATTTTGTACCAAGTGTCCAAAAATGCGCTGTCAGAATTTGCCTTGATTGTAACGTAAAGTTGCGGTGCGGCGTATTTGTCAGTTTCGATTTTAATTTCCGTTTTTTTGTTTTCGGGATTTATGTCGGTAAATATTACGTTCCTTGTTGTTTGAAATATCTTCTTGAAAGCCTGAGGCTTAACGTAGATTACTTTAAGTGTTGGTTCATATTGCGGCAGAATCAGAACTTCTTGTCTTAGCCAAGAAGATACGGTATCGCCGATTTCTCCTTTCCAAGAATTTTCTTTCATAACAACGACAACTTCGCCACATTTGCCTGTGCTTTGCGGCATAATGGACAACATTCCGCTGTCTTTGCACGATGACAAAACAAAAACTATAAGAAATAATATCGAAAAAAGTTTTAACGTATTTGTATTCATAGTCTTTTCTTTTTCTAATTAAACACGTGCCTTATAAAATCGTTTCCGATAGCGAAAACCATGATTGCAAGCAAGATAATCATACCGATTTTTTGAGCCGTCTCCTGAAATTTGAGCGAAGGCTGTTTGCCGGTAATCATTTCCACAAGCGTAAACAAAGCGTGTCCGCCGTCAAGACCCGGAATCGGAAAAACGTTGAGAACGCCTAACATTATCGAAAATAAAGCCGTCAAATTCCAAAACGCATACCAGTCCCAAACGCCCGGAAAAATCTTCGTCATCGAAATAAAACTTCCGACACTTTTATAAGCCTGAGTGTCAGGATTGAAAATCAGTTTGAACTGTTTTAAATATTCTCCCGTTTTTTCAAAGCCGCGCTTGATTCCAATCGGAAAAGACTCAAAAAATCCGTACTCAACCGTCTTAAAATCAAAGAACTCCGCCGGACCTTTGGTCATCACTTTTATAAGTCCGTCTTCGGGAATTGTCATCGTAACAGGTACTGTTTCCGTGCCTCTCTGAACCGTAAACACCGCCTTTTTTCCTGCGTTTGCTTTGAGTTGCTTTTTCACCTCGTCAAAAAACAGACATTCCTCGCCGTTGAAGGCAACAACCTTGTCATCTTTCTGAAAACCTGCAAGTTGCGCCGGCGAATTTTCCGCAAAATCCTCCACCTGAAACGGAAACCTCGGCGACATAAAAGCCGTTTCCGCACCAAGAATCAAAGCGATTTTGTCGTCAGAAAACTCAATCGTGGTATCTTTGCCCTGACGGTTGACTGTCAGAGTTTTTGGATCGTTAAGAAGAAGCGTCATAAGAACTTTGTTGTAGTCCTCGCATTTTTCGCCGTTGACAAGTTTTATCATGTCGCCGTTTCTGAGACCGACTTTTTCGCCGAGACTGTCAACCGCAATTCCGTATTTGATATTCTCCGTCGGAAGATACTGCGAACCCCAGCAGAAAGCAACCATCGCGTAGATGAACATCGCCAATACAAAGTTCACAAAAACGCCCGCCAACATCACGATAAGACGCTGCCAAGCCGGTTTTGCGCGAAACTCCCAAGGCTCAGGGTCGCTTTTAAGATTTTGAGTGTCAAGACTTTCGTCAACCATGCCCGCTATTTTGACGTAACCGCCGAGCGGCAACCAGCCGATTCCGTATTCGGTTTCTCCTTTCTTGAACTTAAAGAGCGAAAACCACGGGTCAAAAAACAAATAAAATTTTTCTACCCTTGTTTTAAATAATTTTGCTGCTATAAAGTGTCCTAACTCGTGGCAAACTATCAAAAGCGACAGACTTACCAAAAGTTGTGCTATCCTTACGGCTATTTCCATTTCGTTTTAAATATTTCGTTTTTATATAAATTTTCAGTCTGCAAAGGTAAATAAAATTCCCGAAATTTAATTACTTTTGCACAAAACTTTTTTTACACCTTTATAATGATGAAAAAAACAATTGCTTTACTTTTTTCGATTTGTGTGTTTTTGACGGTTAACGCCCAAGAGCACAAACTTTGGTATTCCAAGCCCGCTGAAAGGTGGCTTGAAGCACTTCCTCTCGGCAATTCAAAACTCGGCGCAATGGTTTACGGCGGCGCACCGAAAGAGGAAATCCAACTCAACGAGGAGACATTTTGGGCGGGTTCGCCGCATCAGAACGTTTCAAAACACGCTCTCGGCTGTCTTGAAGAGGCGCGTAAACTGATTTTTGAAGGCAAGGAGCAGGAGGCGCACCAACTTTTGGAAAGACATTTTATCACAGGACCGCACGGCATGAGTTACCTGACTCTCGGCAGCGTTTTTCTTGACTTCGGACATTCAGCACCGAAAAACTACCGCCGCGAATTGGACTTGTCAACTGCGTTAAACACAACAACTTATAGTTTTAACGGCGTTAATTTTGAGCGGACGGTTTTTGCGCCTCAGAGCGAAAAAGTCATCGCAATGAAAATCAAAGCTGACAAAAAAGGCGCACTTGGATTCAGACTTTCGCACACCTCTGTTTTGCCGTCAAAACATACTGCAAATCAGAACGTTTTGACCGCCACGATAAAAAATAAAAGTCAGGAGGGCGTTGACGGCAAACTCACCGCCGAAATGAAAGTTGTCATAAATTCTGACGGCGAAGTCCTTGCTGATTCCGACAGCACTCTGACAGTCAAAAACGCCACAGAAGCCGTTGTTTACATTACGGCGGCGACAAATTTCAAAAATTACCATGATATTTCAGAAAATCCGTCTGCGCTCAACGAGGCGGCGTTAAATTCCGTAAAATCAAAAACTTACGACGAAGTTTTAGCGCAGCATATCAAAAAATATCAGGAGCAGTACAACAGAGTAAAACTTGTTCTCCCCAAAGACGGCAATTCTGAAAACGAAACTGATTTTCGTCTTGCAAACTTTTCAAAATCAAAGGATTACGACATGGTTTCGCTGATGATGCAATACGGACGTTATCTTTTGATTTCGTCGTCGCAGCCGGGCGGTCAGCCTGCCAACTTGCAAGGTATCTGGAACAACAGCACAACACCCGCATGGGATTCAAAATACACCATCAACATCAACGCTGAAATGAATTACTGGCCTGCAAACCTCGGCAACCTTTCGGAATGTGAAATGCCTTTAATCGACATGGTTAACGATTTGAGCATAAGCGGAAAAGAGGCTGCCACTTCACTTTACGGTTGCAGCGGCTGGACTGCCCATCACAACACCGATTTGTGGAGAATTTCGGGGCCTGTGGACGGCGTTTTCTGGGGACTTTTCCCGACGGGAGGACCTTGGCTTACGACACACATCTGGCAGCACTTTTTGTTTACGGGCGACGTTGAATTTTTAAGAAAGAATTTTCCCGTTCTTAAAGGCTCTGCGGATTTTCTTGCGGATTTCTTGCAAAACGACCCACGTTACAACTGCCTTGTTATCGTGCCGTCTGTCTCGCCGGAACACGGACCTTTGGGCAAGTCAACACCCGTTACGGCAGGCACAACTATGGACAATCAAATAGTTTTTGATGTTTTGACTTCAACGTTAAAGGCGATGGAGATTTTGAAAATCTCTGACAGTCAGTACGTTGAAAAACTTCAAAACATAATCCAGAAACTTCCGGCGATGAGAATAGGACGTTACGGACAGTTGCAGGAATGGCTTTCTGATTCTGACGACCCGAAAGACGAGCACAGACATATTTCGCACCTTTACGGTTTGTTTCCCTCGAATCAGATTTCGCCGTACACTAATCCGGAACTTTTCTGCGCCGCCGCCAACACTTTGAAACAGAGGGGCGATATGGCGACGGGTTGGTCGCTCGGTTGGAAAATAAACTTTTGGGCGAGAATGTTGGACGGCGACCATGCTTTTAAAATCATTTCCAATATGTTGAAACTTCTTCCCGCAGAATTTTCAGGCTTTGGTGCTCCGAGGGAGTTCGCTGACGGCAGAACGTATCCGAACCTTTTTGACGCTCACCCGCCTTTTCAGATTGACGGCAATTTCGGTAGTGCGGCAGGCATTTTGGAAATGCTTTTGCAAAGTCATGACGGAGCGGTACATCTTCTGCCTGCTTTGCCGGAGGTTTGGAAAGAGGGTGAAGTGTCGGGCTTGAAAGCACGCGGAGGCTTTGTAGTAGACATCAAGTGGGCAGACGGCAAATTTTCGTCGGCAAAAATCACTTCTGAAAACGGCGGCGTTATAAGGCTCAGAAGTTATTTTCCGCTCAAAGGCAAAGGCTTGAAACCTGCAAAAGGCGAAGTAAAAAATCCGTTTCTTCAAGCCCCGGAAATCAAAAAGCCCGAAATTTCTCCCGAAAACAAAGAAAACCTTGTCCCAACACTTAAAAAGGTATACGAATATGATTTGCAGACGATTAAAGGAAAAATTTACGAGGTAAAAGGAATATAGCATATTTTTTCAAAAAAACAGTCAAAATATTTTGTAAATAATAATTTTGTTATATATTTGCAACGGACAATCTCACCGCGTGTATTATGAAAAAAACAGCGTACCGGGGTGAGATTTTTATATTTATACATACGGTATTGATATTTGCACAATTTTTGCGTTTATATTAATAAACTACTAAGACAAAAGGTAACAAACAAAAAAGTCAAAAAAATTATGTTTACATTTAAGAATTTATCCATAAAAGAGAAGATTGCCGGCGGTCTGGTCGCCTTTATAATCTTATTCGTAGTATCGTTTTGCATTCCGTTGTCTTCCGCATACAAAACCAGTGAATATTTAGAGCAAGTCAAATATAAAGAAATGCCGCAAACGGTTTTCGGTAACGAACTAAATCTTAAAATGTTGC
>JAEEXW010000263.1 GCA_016287995.1 Bacteroidales bacterium | reverse complement strand
GACTAGCCTTAATCCCAAAACCGCTGCCGATTTTGCCACCCTTTGCCACGAAGACGGCATTAAAACAAAGTCGCAAATACCGTTCGCATTTCAAAAGGCAGAAAACGCGGAAAAATCGCTTTCCAATATCGAGCAGAATTTTAAGAAAACGGGCGAAAAATTTTACGTTACGGAATATTCGGTTGTTTATGAAACTGTCGTTCCTTTTGTTCCGAACTCCGTAATTGCTGAATTGAGACGGGCGATGTTGGAGTCTCTTTCTTCTATGCGTATAGAAAGGTTTGCGGCAAAGCCCTTAGACAAACCACAAGGCGATGTTAAATATTTTAGAGAGACGGGAGATTACCGAATGAACGTTTCAAACGCCCTTGCAAAACAATTCTACGAAAAGCACGGTTGCAAAATTGTTCAGCCGGCGTTTGAACTTTTGAAAAAAACTTCCGGTTTGGAACTCATGACCACAAAATATTGTATCCGCCGCGAACTCGGTTTTTGTCCGAAAACCTGCAAAAACGTTCCGCCGGATTGGAAAACGGAAAGTTTTAGCCTCAAAAACGAATACGGCGTTTTTACCCTCAAATTCGACTGTAAAGACTGCGTGATGAGGATCTTCGCTTAAAAGTTGGTTTTTACCATATTGAAATCTGTGTCAGAGTGTCCCGAATCCCAATGTGTTGTGCAGTCGGCTTTGCCTGTTTCGGCGTTTTGTTTGCAGACGTATGTGCAGGGGTCGTAATCGTGTTCTATGCCGGGCGCAACTGCGTCTTTGTCTTGACGGATTATCAGTTTGCCGTCTTCAAAGGTGATTGTAAGGTCAGCGGTAAATTTGTCGCCGGTGGTTTCTACGTACATAATTTTCCCCTTTCCGCCTTCTTGAATGTCAAAATACATAGAAACTCCGATTGTCGGGTCGTCGGAGTTGACAAGGCTTGTAGTGGATTTCCATTTGCCGACAGCAAAACTCATATCTTTGCTGTTCTCCGGAATGTTAAGAATTTCGCCGCCTTGGTGTTTTAACGCTGAGGCAATTTGTAAGAGACCGCCGATTTGCGGGTTTGAGTTCAGCGGTTTGGCTGTCTCTATAAGGGTTTTGATGATGTCTTGTGCGGGAAGTTCGGGAAATTTTGAGCGGAGAAGTGCCGCAGCACCCGTTACAACGGGGCTTGCCATACTTGTGCCGTCCATAAACTCAAATCTGCCGCCCGGTACGCTTGAATAGATTTTCACACCCGGAGCGCAGATGTTGGAGTATTTTCCGAAATTAGAAAAATCCGCCTTTGGTCTTGCCGCTTTTTGATATGCCGAAACGATTAACGCCTTGTCAGTTCTCGCAAAAGGGTCGATTCCTGCCATAATGTTCTGATTGCCGGCTGCCAAAACCAAAATCACGTTTTCGTCCAAGGCAAACTGAAACAAGTCGTTCCAAAAAATGCACTCGTCTTTGTAATAATTGCTGATAAGTTCGTTTTGAGCGTTTTGCGGCAGGGAAGTTACATTTTCGTCAAAATACGTTCCAACAGAGAGATTTACGATTTTGGCCTCGTGGTGAATGGCGTACAAAATGCCAGCAACGATACAGAGTGAGGACATATTTCCGTCTTCGTCGGCGATTTGTATCGGCATAAGGCGGCATTTGGGCGCGATTCCGCAAACGCCCAAACCGTTTTCAGAATTTCCGACAGCCGTTCCTGCAACGTGAGTGCCGTGCGAGCCGTCTTCGCTTCTTGGTACGCCGACTATGTGTTCGCCGCTGACAACACAATACGGGTTGACGATTTTGCCTTTTAGTTCGGGGTGAGAAATATCAAAACCGTTGTCGCAAACGGCTACGATTACCGACGAGTCGCCCTCGGTGATGTCCCATGCATCAAAGGCTTGAACCTCTTGAAAATACCACGACTTTGCCACGTTGGAAAAATCGGGATCGGAGGACGGTTTTTTGCCCGTTTCAAAAACTGCGTCAGTAAAAGCAAGTTTTACATTTGTAAATTGCTTTAACTTATTAATCCACTCTTTATAACCGCCTTCGCTGACCTGAACTTGAATGAGGTTTATCGCTGTATCATAGAAGACTAT
Source organism: Bacteroidales bacterium (assembly GCA_016287995.1). GTDB lineage: Bacteria > Bacteroidota > Bacteroidia > Bacteroidales > UBA3824 > UBA3824. The sequence goes on along the minus strand of JAEEXW010000263.1, from coordinate 2,688 downwards.
GCGTAAATCATCGTTGAACTCTTCATGAAGGCTTAGTGCAAAATCTTCCATTTTTACGCCTTTTGCTACGGCTATGTTAACGAGGTCAGAAAAGACTTTCCTTTTTCCAGGGTCGTCGGGGTCAACAACTAATTTTGTGGTATCAATAGCCGGCGGTACGTTAGGTTCGTCGGGTAAAATTTTTTTAATTATATCTTCTCTTGATTCTTGATTATCAGTTATTTCAGGCTTGTTATCTGAACAAAATTTTAAGACCAAGAAAATTATCAGCATAAGCAACGCGCCGAGAAGAAACCAAAGCCACGGCGGAAGACCGCTTTTACGGCTCTCTGTTGCCTTGGGCGGTGTAGGAGGAGTGGGCGGATTAGGCGGCACAGCCTCTCTAACGGGCGGCTCGGTGTGCGGCGGCGGTGTTTGCTGTGCGGTTTCTTGTACCTCTGTTTCAGATGGTTGAGACGTGTTATTTGAAGTTTGGGTTTTAACCTCTGAAATCGGCTTTTGAATTTTGCTTTCGAGTTTGAAATTTTCTTTGAAACTTTTTTCAGAACTAAGTCCCCAGCCTGCGAGAACGATTTTATTGTCTTCTACCAAAACGTTGTCCAAAGACGGTACTTCAACGCAGAAGTCAAGGAGTTCGCCGAGTTCTTTTTCATGCGGGTCTTCTGAGTCTTTTAGTCCGGCGGCAAAACGTTTTACGTTAGTTATCATTTCTTGGAGTTTTACACGTATAAACTCTTGATTTTGAGAGTTTAACTTTGTAAATTCCGTCGGATTTTGTAGATAATTACTCAGGTAAACGACCTTGTCGGCAGAGGTGATAGGTTCGGGGACAAATTCGGCGTATTCTTCGCCCAAAGCGTTTTTCAAGACCGAATTTATCTGGGAATATCTGTTTATGACCGGACTTCCGTACCAAATAACAGGACGGAAAAAGGTCAAATTTGCCGTATAAATGATTTTTTTTGCTGCCATAATATTGCGGTGTTACTTTTGGGCAAAGTTAAAAAACTTTTTCGGATTTTTTCTAAAAAAATACCCGAAAGTATTATTTGTATTTAGTTTTCCGCACTTAGCGTATCCACATCGTAGTTGTATGCCTTGCAGTTGTAATTTCTTAAAATTGTGGTTTTGGGCAGCGGAAATTTTTGGTGATAACGGTTGAAAGTAGTGTCTGATAAAACTTTTTGTAAAAATTTTCCGCAAACCGGTAGTGCCGTAAAATTACCGCCGGCAATTTCTCCGCTTCTGAAATGTATGCTTCTAAACTCGCCGCCAACCCAAACGCCGGAAACTAAGCCCGGCGTTACACCGATAAACCAACCGTCAGAATGATTGTTGGAAGTGCCAGTTTTGCCGCCAAAACCGCAATCATTATACCATTCTCTGACATAACGCCACAAATATCCCGAAGTGCAGTGGTGTTCTGTCATTGCACCTTTTAGCATTGTTTGCATCAAAAATGCTGGTTCGTAGTCCAACGCTTGAATCGTATGTTCGGGCGCAGTGTAAATCACTTCGCCGTTTTTGTCCAAAATTTTCGTAACAAGTATGGGTGCCTGATATTCGCCGTCTGCCATTATGGTGCAATACGAGTTTGTTAAATCAAGTAGCGTAACATCGTTGCCGCCTAAACATGTTGACGGCATTGTGTCGTTTAGCGGTGTTGTAATGCCCATGGCGTGTGCTGTTTTGCAAATGTTTTCTATTCCGACCTCTTTGCTGACCTGAACCGCTACTGTGTTGATACTCCGCGCAAAAGCTGCCCGCAACGAATAAACTGTGTCGGTACAAATCCAATCTGCATTGTGCGGAACCCATTGTTTACTTTTTCCATTGTCCCAGACCGACCAGACTACGTATTGGTCTTTTCTTTCGTCGCACGGCGAAAATCCCTGATTCATGGCCTCTGTGTAGTCAAAAAGTTTGAACGTAGAGCCGGGCTGTCTTAGTGCCGTAACTTTGTCATATTTCCAAAATTTAAAGTCCAAATCCCCGACCCATGCTTTTATGTGCCGCGATTGAGGCTCTATGGCAACTAACGCGCAATGTAGAAATTTTACCATATAACGGATTGAATCCATGGTTGAAAGTATTGTGTCCTTTTGTCCGCCGTTATAATCAAAAACAGAGAGTTTATGCGGCTTATTCAATGCTTGTAGTGCTTTCAGCGTGTCATAACCGCTATTGATAAATGATTTAAAAATAGGCAACTTGTAAGCAATATTTTCGATAAAGTTCGGTATTTCTTGGTGATACATATTGCACCAAGGATTACGACCTTTCCAATGAAGGTTAAAAGAATCTTGTAAATTTTTGAGATGTTCTCTTGCTGCCTCTTCTGCGTATTTCTGCATTGCGGAATCTATTGTAACATAGATTTTTAAGCCGTCGTTATAAAGATTTCTGTTAGTCTCTTTCAACCATTCTTTGAGATATTGGGCTAATTGGTCGCGGAAATGCAGCGCAATTCCGTCGTAATTGTCTTCTACCGAAAAGTTGAGTTTAATTGGAATCCGTGTCAAAGAATCGCATTGGTTTTGAGTTAGAAAACCGTTTTTTACCATGTTTTGAAGTACGGTGTTGCGGCGTTTCAGAGAGTTTTTGGGATTGAGTTTCGGGTTGTAGGTTGTTGTTGCTTTCAACAGTCCTATAAGAACTGCGTCTTCTTCAATTTTCAAATTTTCAGGC
>JAEEXW010000262.1 GCA_016287995.1 Bacteroidales bacterium | reverse complement strand
CCAAATTTCTTGAAGCGTCGAAATGTTTTTATGCTGTTCACCACTTTTTATTGTGATTATAACAGCCTGATTTTCTTTTAATGACGGTAGTTTGTCTAAACAATATTTTACAGTGTTTTCGTCGGTTAAGACAAAAACTTTTCCGGCGAACTTTTCCGTAATTTTTCTTAATTCTTCGTCAGCGTTTAAAGTGCAGACTACGTTTTCAGGTAAAGTCATATAATAAAATTTTTGATTGCGCAAATTTATAAAAAAAATCCGATTTCTTTAATTTTTTTTCCCGTTTTTCCCAAAACATTTGTAAACTTGACTCAAAACATATACTTTTGTAATCGTTTTTTTATTGAATATGAAACTATTGAAAAGCACAACCGTTTTTGCGGGCGCGGCGGCGGTTTTTGCCGCAACCGTTTTTTCGACGGGCGCGCAAAATTTCCAACCATCGGAATACAGACTTCAAGTGTCCGATACGGGTATTCTGTCAGATAAGGAGAGAGCAAAATCACCTATACAGTTAAAAGACCCCGCAATTATAACCACCGAAACCGAATACGATTACAAATCCGGAGGTTACACCACTAAAACCAAAGTCGGGGATATGGAAATTTCACGACCCGAATTTCAGAGCGCAAAAGACCACGACAGTCTTGAATCAAAAAAAGAAATGCGCGGTTACTGGAAACAACAAATGCAGGAAAATTACAGCCTCGACAATAAAAATCAACGTTCAGGTCTTGAACGTTACCTTAATCCAAGAATCAATGTCAACCTGCGCGGTTTCGATCGCATTTTCGGAACTAATGTCATTGACATAAAACCGCAGGGAAACGTCAGCGTAACTTTCGGTGCAGATATTTCCAAAATCGATAATTACACTTTGCCCAAAAAACAGCGCAACGATGTCTCTTTTGATTTTGACCTCGCAATGCAAGTCGGCGTAACGGGTACTATCGGCGACAAAATGAAAGTCGGTGTCAACTACAATACCGAATCTACTTTCGAGTTTGAAAACCGTCAAAAAGTCGAATACATCGGACATCAGGACGAAATTATTCAGCGCATTGAGTTTGGTAACGTGTCAATGCCGCTCGAAGGAAACCTTATCAACGGAAGTACAACGCTTTTCGGTGTTAAGACGGATTTGAAATTCGGCAAACTCACCGCAACTGCCGTTCTCTCGCAACAAAAAGGCGAAACCAAAACAATAGAAATCAACGCAGGAAGCGTTAGCAGCGATTTTTCAATACAATCATCTGATTATGAGGCTGACAGACACTTTTTCCTTAACCATTTTTTTAGGGACAATTACGAAAAGGCACTCCAAAATCTGCCCGTTATAAATTCGGGAATCGTGGTAACAAACATCGAAGTTTGGGTAACTAACAACAAACTCGCAACCGAAGACGCAAGAAACGTTGCCGCATTCATAGACCTTGCAGAACCCGAACAGATTTATAACACACAAGCCGTAAAATATTCTTCGTCAAAAATCCCGTGCAATACTTCAAACACGCTTTATAACAACTTGATAACCACTTATCAAGGTTTGCGCGATATTAATTCTTTGACAAGCACTTTGAGCGGAAAATTTGCCTCTGGGTCCGACTATGAAAAAATCGGTAACGCAAGAAAACTTTCTTCTTCGGAATATAGTTTCAATCCGCAATTAGGATACATTTCGTTGAACTCGTCGCTAAGAGACGACGAAGTTTTGGCGGTGGCTTACGAATACACTTACAAAGGCAAAACTTACAAAGTCGGCGAATTTTCGTCCGAGGTAAACTCTTCACAAACGCTGATTGTAAAACTTTTGCGCGGAACCTCTTTTTCGCCCGCTCTTCCAAACTGGGACTTGATGATGAAAAACGTTTACAATCTCAACGCTTATCAGATTTCAAACGAAGACTTTCTCTTGCAGGTAAAATATCAGTCAGACAAATCGGGAACGCTTGTCAACTATCTGAATGTCGGCAATATAGACGGCGTTATGTTGGTAAAAGTTTTAAACCTTGATAACCTTAATTTTCAAAACGACCGCGCTCCCGACGGAAACTTCGACTTTATTCCCGGAGTAACCGTTAATCAGGAAAAGGGGCGTATAATTTTTCCCGTGCTTGAACCTTTCGGCGACTACCTAAGGCATAAAATCGGTGACGAAGCCTCGGCCGACAAATATTGTTATCAGCAACTTTATGATTCCACAAAAACGGTTGCAAAACAAAACGCCGAAAAAGATAAATTTTACATCACCGGTAGTTACAAATCAAGTTCGGGCAGCGAAATTTCACTTGATGCAATGAACATCGAAGAAGGCTCGGTAAAAGTTACAGCCGGCGGTCTTACCCTTACCGAAGGTACTGACTATGTGGTAGATGATCTGCTTGGAACTGTAAAAATCGTCAACGAAAGCATTTTGCAATCAGGCAACAAAATTTCGGTTTCGGTAGAGAGCAACACCACTTTCAACTCCACCACCAAAACGATGATGGGAACGCATTTGAATTATCAGTTCAGCGACAATTTCAACGTCGGCGGAACGATTATGCGCCTTTCAGAAAAGACAATGACCAACAAAGTTTCGGTTGGTTACGAACCCGTAAAAAATACGATTTGGGGCTTGGACGTAAGATATTCAACACCGCTGCCTTATTTAACAAGACTTATAGACCGTCTTCCGCTTATTTCAACGACCTCAGAATCAAGACTTTCTGTGGAAGGCGAATTTGCGCAGTTGCTACCGGGACACAGTCGCAGTGTTGACAAAGCCGGAACTTGTTATATCGATGATTTTGAAGCCTCTCAAACCAAAATTGACGTAAAATCCGTTTCTCGCTGGGTGCTTTCGTCTGCGCCCTCAGGTACAAAAAAATTCCCCGAAGCAAGCCTTAACGACGATTTGCGTTACGGTTATAACCGCGCGCTTCTTGCTTGGTACAATGTTCTCTCGGATTTGCAGGGGACAAGTGTTTCGGGTTCGGGTATAACGCCGTCTTACATCACAAAAGATGATCAGTCAAACCACTATATAAGAGCTGTTTACGAAAAAGAAATTTTCCCGAATGCACAGTCCGTCAGCGGAATTTCTACACAATTAACAGTCTTGAACCTTGCTTACTATCCTTCCGAGAGAGGCCCTTACAACTTTGATACACAAGGTATTGACGAAAATGGTTTATTAAAAAATCCCGAAAACCGTTGGGGCGGTATCATGCGTGAAATGACCACGACCGACTTTGAGGCCTCAAACATTGAATACTTGGAATTTTGGATGTTAGACCCGTTTATTTATGAAAAAGACGACATGGGGGCTGACCTTTATTTCAACCTCGGCCACGTTTCGGAGGATATTTTGAAAGACGGCAGAAAGAGTTTTGAAAACGGTATTCCTTACCCTATGGACGAGAGTTTTATTGATTCTACGGCGTGGGGACGGGTTTCAAACAAGACTTTTTTGGTTAACGCTTTTGATAATTCCAACGGCGCAAAAGAGGCTCAGGATTTGGGTTTTGACGGTTTGGACGATGTTCAAGAGCGCAGTTTTTTTACCAAATATCTTGACGATTTGGCAAACAAATTCGGCACAAATTCTCCGGCTTATCAAAACGCTTACACCGACCCCGCAGCCGACAACTACCACTATTTTAGAGGCGGCGATTATGACGAGCAAAGGCTTTCTATTGAAGAGCGTTACAAGCATTACAACGGCGTTCAAGGCAATTCGTCCGATATGAGCAGTTCGTCGGCATATTCAACAATAAAAGACCGTTATCCGGATGTCGAGGATATAAATCTTGATAACACGCTGAGCGAAACCGAATCCTACTATCAATATAAAGTGCATATTTCGCCGGGCGGCATGCAGGTCGGTCAAAACTACATTACTGACATTGTTGAAAGTAATGTCAAAACGGTTAACGGCGAAAGCGAAACTGTAAAATGGTATCAGTTTAAAATTCCGATTTATCAGCCTGATTCTGTTGTCGGAACAATTTCGGATTTTAAGTCAATACGTTTTATGAGAATGTATTTGACAAATGCAAAAAAAGACATTATCTTGCGTTTCGCGGAAATGAATCTTCTTCGCGGCGATTGGCGAAAATACACTGCTTCAATGACTTCGGCAGGCGAAATCTTAACAGACCGACAAATTAGCGACGGAATACTTGATATTACAAACGTCGGCTTGGAAGAAAACGGCTCCAAAACACCCGTAAATTATTTGTTGCCGCCCACAATTTCGCGCGAAAGAGATTATGAAACTAATCAAGTTATCGAACAAGACGAAAAAGCCATGTGTCTGCAAGTTAGAACCATTCCGGACGGTCAGGCGGTGGCTGCATACAAAACGGCAATCTTGGATTTGCGTCAGTACAAAAAATTAAAAATGTTTGTTCACTGCGAGGAAACCTCCGGTCAGATTCTTAACGACAGAGACCTAAGAATTTTTGTACGTCTTGGTAGCGATTACAAAGAAAACTATTACGAATATGAAATTCCGCTTTACGTTACTCCTGCCGGTTATTATCCTGACGATGAAAACGGCAGACTTTCTGTTTGGCCGGAAAGGAACAACGTTGAAATAGTTTTTGAAAAACTTCAACTTGTTAAGCAACAGAGAAACAACGATTTGCGTGCGGCGGGTTCAACATATTCGTTAACAATGCCGTATACTTCGCAACTTGACGACGGAAGCCGCATAACAGTTATGGTAAGTCCGAATATTTCTTATATTAAGACAATTATGATTGGACTTAGAAACCCGTCAATGACCGAAAACGATG
>JAEEXW010000261.1 GCA_016287995.1 Bacteroidales bacterium | reverse complement strand
TTTTCACAGGAAAAAAACACCGTAAAAACCAGCGCGAAAACAATATATAATTTTCTTGTCATAATCTCTTAGAATTTATAAGTTAACGTAAATGAAGGAATCAGCGGCAGAATCGTAATTTTTTTGAACGACGGATTTTCAATCTCGTGTCCGAAATCGTCATAATTTTTCAAATAGACAAACGAGGGATTCATCGCGTTGTACAGATTGTAGAACGAAAAATTCCAGATTCTTTCGCAATGGGTTTTCTGCTTGTGAAAACTGATTCCGGCGCACAAAACATGAGAACATGGCAGTCTGTAATTGTTGCGCGAGGGCACATACGAAGCGTTGTCGTGAGACCAGTAACCTCCGTGAACGCCATATTCTGTGTAATACGTATAATCAACATCTTCGGGCGATATTATTTCCATTTTTGACTGCGTAACCGTTGCGGTGGCTCCTGAATAAAAAGTCCACGACATATCTATGTCAACTTTTTCACTGATTTTGAAAGCGGCAACGATGTTTATGTTGTGCCGACGGTCGTAAGTAAAGGGAAATTTTTTGCCGTCGTTAACACCCGAACCTCTGTCAAACTCCCTGTCGGATTTTGACAAGGTATAAGCAATCCAGCCGGTTGCCCTGCCTTCGGTTTTCTGAGCCAAAAATTCCAAGCCTTTTGAAACGCCCTCGCCTGAGGCTACAAGGTTGTACCACGAGCCTGAAAAGCCGAGATAACTCATGCCGTCTTTGTATTCAAGAACGTTGTCAAGTTTTTTGTAATAACCTTCAAGCGAAAACTCCCAACTTTTTAACTTCGTGAAATACACTCCGCAACTGATTTGGTCGGCAGTTTCGGGTTTTATTTTGTCGGTAATCGGCACCCAGAGGTCTGTCGGCAGAGAAATCGGCGCAGAGGTTAAAAGGTGTACACACTGCGACATTCTCGAATACGATGTCTTAAACGCTAAATATTTCAAAGGCGAATATTTCAAAGAAACTCTCGGCTGAAAATTGCCGTAATTCTTGTTTTTCAAAGCAAACAAAGTGTAAGAAAATCCGAGGTTAAAGTTAAGTTTTTCACAAATTTTCCAATCGTCTTCCGCATAAACTGAAAGTTCGTTTGCATACGAGGGTTTGCCTTTTGTTGAGGCTGACGTATCCGTCTTGACGGAGTTTTCATGGTTTTTCAAAACCGAATTTGTGGTCTCCGGCATAAAATTATGGTAAAGATAATTTACTCCAAATTTTACCGTATGGTTTGGCGAGGGCATATAATCGAAATCCATAATTATGCCTAAGTCCTCGATTTCGGAATTATATTCCGATTGATTGTAACTATAAAAACTCAGCGTGTCGTATTTGTAACTTTCTTCATCGTATGACGACATATTCATTTTATAATGATTGTAATTGATTGTTGAGTTGGCAAAAAGTCTTGACGAGAAAACATGATTCCAACGCAGTGAGGGAATAAAATTGCTCCAATTGAGTTTTGTGCCGTAGTTTTCGTTGAGCGGTATTCGGACATATTTTTCCCTGCCGTCTTTTTCTCTACCGTAGGGCACATTGATATCGTATTCATCGTCTTTGTAATCATCTTTGTATTTGTCGAGACCGCTGTAAAGAGCGAAAAACAGACGGTCTTTGTCGGAAAACTTGTGGTTGAGTTTCAGGTTAAGGTCGTAAAACCAATAACCGAATTTAGAATCCTTGCTCATAAAAGGTTTTGTAACGGCAGAAAAGTACGTCGTTCTTGCCGAAACGGAAAACGAAGTTTTGTCTTTGACGATGGGTCCTTCAAGATTGATTCTTGAAGTTAATAGTCCGATTGCAAAACTTCCGTGAAACTTTTGCATATCACCGTCCTTAGTCCTAACGTCAACAACCGACGATGTTCTGCCGTTGTAACGTGCCGGAAACGCTGATTTATAAAACGTTACACGCTTTACGGCTTCGGGCGTAAAAACGGAGAAGAAGCCAAAAAGGTGATCAATTTTGTAAACGGGTGCGCCGTCAAGCAAGACGAGGTTTTCGTCGCCGCTGCCGCCTCTTACGTAAAACGCCGCCGAGCCGCCGATTCCCTGCTGAACGCCCGGTGTTAATTGAAGGGTTTTGATAACGTCCGTTTCGCCCAAAAGCGAAGGTGTATGCTTGATAATGTCAACGGGAATGTCCATCGACCCTGTGCCGGTAGCCTGAACGCCTGCATCTTCTTTTTTGGCTGTAACTTCTATTTCTTGGAGTTCGTTGTTTTCAGAAAGTTTTATGTTGATAACGGTGTCTTTGTTTAGAGTAAACTCCTTGGCCTGAGGCGTGTAGCCGACGTAAGAGAATTTCAGTGAGCAACTACCGGCGGACAGTGTAAGAGAGTAAAAACCAAAGACGTTGGTGATTGCGCCGTGTTTGGTATTTTTGTCGTAAATTGTTGCGCCGATAACAGTTTCTGAAGATTTTTCATCGGTTATGTAACCGCTGATTGTAAATTTCTGCTGCGCGGAAACAGAAAGCCCCGCGCAGAGAAACAAAACTAACAACTTAAATTTCATTATGTTTTTTTTATAGCATTATTTGTAATAATAATAGTCATCATCGTCGTCTTCGTCCGGGAAAACAGGTGTCGGCTTAAAACCGTCAAAAACCGTGATTGTCTTGGTTTTGCGGGCTGCAAAAATTATGTTTCCGCTGCCGCCTATAACGTTGCGGTACATTTTTATCGCGCCGGTCAATTCCTGAGAGTCAAAACTTCCGGACTCAAAGCCGTTCAAAGTTTTTAAGAAATAATATGTGTCCTCGTCAATAGTCTCTATTCCGACATACTGAATGTAAGTGTATTCGGGAAGGTATTCCAAATCATCCTCACTTCTGACATACTTAGTTTCTTCCGGGACGTTGTGGCATATATCGTAAACCCTCATGCTGCATTTTCCGCCCGCAAAACGAGAATTGTTGAAAACCCTGTAATAATTGTAAACGGACATGTCAATCATATCGTTTTCCGTCGTCATCTCTTCATCGCAAAGCGAAGGGGCTTCGTTGATGATGGTTCTTTCGTAGTCATGGTAAGAATGGTCGCCAACTATCTTCTTTTGTGTATAAATTACGGTGTCTCTGCTCGATGTATACTGATGACCGTCAATATAAACCGTGTCTGTTATTATCTGTCTCTCATATTCATATTTGATAGTATACGTAAATTTGTCAAGATAAAGCCTATAATAGTTTTTTCCGGCGGAAACGTCCGTGAACTTTATGTCAATTTGGTACATGTCTTCCTTGTCAAAATCAGCCCATTCAGAATTGTAATAGGTCTTTTGTCTTTCGAGAGTTACCTCTGCCTCAAAATCTTTTACATATTCCGGGACTTGCGCCTCGCGGTATGCTGTTTTGCCGCCATAATTAACCTCTATTTTTACGATGTCGCCGGGGAAAAACTTTTTTCTGAGAATATAACGTCCCGCAGAATCAGCCGAAGTTTTCTCCTCTGCCAATGCACCGTTTATAAACATTTTGACATCGGCGTTTGAAATTTCTCTCGGAGAGGCAGTGCCGGTTTCGGTTACCAAAACAACGTTGGAATCACAGTCGGCATACAAAAAACCGTTTACACAAAGCACTCCGACGGTACTTTCAAGGTTCAATTCGATGTCCTCTTTGCATGAAGACATAAACAATGTCAATACTGACAACAAAAAAATAATTTTCTTCATAGTTTGTTAAAATTTATAAGTCCATGTAACAGAAGGTATTAAAGGCAAAAACGTAATTTTTCTCAAAACTGTTTTCTCTCCTGTGCCGTCGTCAGCAACGGTTGAGAAACAGAAGTTCGGATTTTTTGCGTTGTAGGCGTTGTAAACCGAAATGTTGAAAATTCTTTCGCAGCGTTTTTTCTGCTTGTGAATGTTGATGCCGATGCAAAGCAGATGTGTTGCCGGAAGAGTGTAGTTGTTGCGGTTTTCAACGTATTCGGTTCTTGACGTGTTGCGGGGAATGTAATACGATGCGTCTCTATGATTTTGATAATCATACTTGTAATAAAATTTCTACTTGTTTTCCGGCAGAATCACCGTCTCTCTTGAAGTGGAAACCGTTGCATGAGAACCGCTGTAATATGTCCAAGTTGCATCCAGGTCTATGCGGTCGCTGAATTTCTGATTGTAGACAATTCCGATGTTGTGCCGTCTGTCGTAGGTAAAGGGAAACGGGTCGCCGTTGTTAACGCCCGAATGTGCGTCAAAATCCCTGTCGGACTTGCTCAAAGTGTACGAAATCCAGCCCGTAGCCTTGCCTGAAACTTTTTTAACCAAAAGTTCCAAGCCTTTTGACTTGCCTTTGCCCATTGCGACCAAATCCTGCCAGTTTGACGAAAAGCCCATAAAACTCATGCCGTCTTTGTATTCAAGCACGTTGTCAAGTTCTTTGTAATAGCCTTCGAGCGAAAACTCCCACATCATAAAACCCGTGTAATAAAGACCGAGCGAATACTGCTCTGCGGTTTCGGGCTTGATGTTTTCTGTTATCGGCACCCAGAGGTCTGTCGGGAGCGAAATCGGCGTTGACGACAAAAGGTGAACGCACTGCGACATTCTCGTATAAGAGGCTTTAACGGCAAAACTTTTCAGCGGCGAATATTTAACAGAAAATCTCGGCTGAAAATTGGAGTAAGTCTTGTTTCCGACGGCAAAAAGCGTGTACGCAAAACCGGGATTGAGGTGGAGCGAGTTTGCAATTTTCCAGTCGTCCTCTGCGTAGAGCGAAAGTTCGTTTGCGTAAATGTTTTTTGCTCCGGGTCTTCTGATTAAAG
>JAEEXW010000260.1 GCA_016287995.1 Bacteroidales bacterium | reverse complement strand
AGCGTCCGAAGAAGCCGTTGGAAAAAATGTTTCGGGCATTTGACCAACGTTACAAGGTGGCAAACGACTCCAAATATCTCGAACTTACCGAAGACGAAGACGAAGATTCCGGCTACAACGTGATTTTCAGGCGTTTGCTGTACGCCGCCTCTGACGAAAAACTACGCGGCAATCTCGACCTTGAAGATTATGCAGAGCGTATGTGGACGATTCAACAGGCTGAAAAAGAAGACCTTGAATACGAATTGAAAGAGACAAAAACGCAGTTGTCTAACGTAATTGTGTCGTCAATCAAAGGATTCGTATCATTTGGTGCAACGCCTGACCAAATCGCCACCCAACTCAACATCCCAATATCCGATGTGGAAACTGTAATAAAAGGTCTTGCTTGACAAAAAATATTTTATTTCCACCGGTTTCTGATTCGTCAAACCGGTGGTTTTGTTTTTCTGAAAAAAAATCCTCAAAAATATTTTCCCCTTTCAAAAATCCTTTTTACCTTTGCCGCGTGATATACACAACGAAATTGTAAGAGCGTTTGCCCGATACTGACTGTACTTGAAATACGACCAAATTTTTCAAAAATAACCGTCAGTTCGGGCAAATGCTCACACCTTTATACAAAATAGGTGTGGGCTTTCTTTATAGTTGGTTATTTGGCTTTGGTCGGCCTTCAAGTACACTATATTGAAATACCACGCCCTTCTTTTTTGTGTTTTTGACGACAATCAACTTTATGTCAAACATAAAATAGAAAAAATGAGTATAAAGACAATTTTCAAAAGTGCCGTCCTTGTGATGGCATTGATGTGCCTGACGTTTGTGACGGCGTCGGCGCAGACAAGGGCAACCAAAACCGTAACCAAGACAGTTACGTGGGGTATGGACGGCGGCAAGTCGGGTACAACAATCAAACAGGATGAGTACACGTTGTACACAACTGCGGGCGGTTCACTTCATTGGGATTGCGCCCAACCTAATGTAAATTATATTCTAATATCGTATGACCCCGAACATAATGTAAAAGGAAGAACAAGACTTCGTGGAAATCTTTTGCAATATGGAGGAACTGCGACTTTCTCTGACATTGAGGGGAAGGTAACCAAAGTGGAAATGTCCAATTTTAGCCTTGGATACGGTGTCGGTGTAGAAATGTATGTCGGCAAAGATAGAACCAACACATCCACTCTACTACATTTAGATGGAACAACCGACAACTATTACCCTTTAACAAATGATAGGGGCCTACATTCTGTGACATTTGTTGGTGGCGTAGATGTTGACAAGAACAACCCTCTTAAAATCATTTTCTATTCGCCTCAACCATCGCAAGATGCAGCACCTGAGTTTTCTTTTACGGAAGGTTCAATTGCTATTACATACGAAGTTGAAGAAGAAGTTACAGGAGATCCCGGACATACATTCTCTTTCACTGCCAACAGCAACATACTGACTGCCACGTGCAATCAGACCAATTCCAACCACGTTTGCGAACTTGTGGAACACAAGGCGACATTGACGCTTACCATCAATGATGCAGCCTATGGAACAACTCGTTATGCAACGCTGAATACTCAGGAATTCGTTAATGCCACGGGTATCACCAACATTACAACCACTTTCAGTTACGAAAACAAGTCAACTCACGAAATACGCACTACCGGCGTGTATGAAGAAGGCGAATACACCGTTACAGCCACCGTTACAATCAACGGTACAGACTACATTCTTACCAAAGATTTTAGCGTCGTTGACAACAGAATAAAACATAGTATCACAAACAACAGCGAAGCCATTAGTGTCTACCCGGGAACAGCATTTGAAGGAGATATGATTACAATATGGGTTCAGAATTCAGCAATCGTATTAAAGACATTGAATGTTACAGGTGAAACTGTGAACTTTTCGCTCAACAATGGCATTGGTTACGACGAGTCTAACAACGTGTATCATTTTGCTATGCCTGACGAAGATGTAACGATTTCGGCAACATTTGAAGCCCCCATCACCATCAATTGTAAAAATGGAGGCTCAGTCTCCGCCACTGTCGGCGAAAACACAAATGCGACAAGGGCGCAATCTGATGAAACTGTAACACTTTCCGCAACGCCCGACGAGGGATACACCGTTACGAAGGTTCACGTATATAATGGCAATAAAACTTATAATGTAATAGATAACGGCGACGGAACTTTTTCATTTACAATGCCTGCAAGCGCAGTTACAGTTGAGGTGGAGTTTTCCAAAACTATTGGCGCATTGACAATTAGTTATTTTGGCGACCGCACCACCGCCACCATTGACGGCTCATCCAACTATTCGCTCTCCATCGCCGACGACATTGATGTTGACGAAGTAACTTACACCCGTAGTTTTGTCAACGATGGCGGCGCATACACTATAATGTTGCCATTCGGATTTAATGCATCGAGTGTAAAAGGCACATTCCACACTCTCGGCGACATCACACCCGTAACAGAAACCGTTTGGAAGGCGGAACCGTCGTCGGCAATAACAGAAATCGAAGCCAATACGCCGTACATCTTCTTTCCAAGCGAAGATTTCAACGAAATGACATTCGAAAACGTTACCTTGAAAACCACCACATCCGAACCGCTCACCAACGTCTGTGGCAACACAAATTGGAAACTCCACGGCGTTTATGTCACCAAGACTTGGAATGACAACAACCTGAATGAATATGGATTTGCCGCTACACCCCAAGGCGAAATTGCCGCCGGAGAGTTCGTGCATTTTGTAACGGGAGCCTCACTCAAACCCACCCGCTGTTACTTGGAATACAGCAAGGACGGCTTCTCAAAATCGACGCCCGTATTGCCCGAAAGGATTATCGTGGTGTTTCCCGACGAGACGGCATCCATCGTAGAGCCGGGCGACCCTGACGACAACGGCGAAATCACCACGCCCACAGCGGAAATTACGCCTAACAGCGGCATAAAAGTTTGGTCGGCAGACGGCTCGGTAATCATTGAGGCTCAGCCCGATATGGATTACACAATAGTTGACCTTAGCGGCCGCACCTTGAAAAACGGCGTTACACATTCCACCCGCGAAACCGTAACCCTCAGCCGCCGCGCCGCCGGTATCGTGATTGTAAAAATCGGCAACCAAACGTTTAAAATAAGTTATTAATCCAAACAACTACGAAAACCGCGAAAGAAAAAAGATTTTCGTGTTTTTAGTGTTTTTCGTAGTTAATTATAAAATTCATAAAAATGGAAAACACAGAAATTAAACGTCCGTATGAAAAGCCTGAAATTCAGGTAATTGAACTTGAATCCACTCCGCAGTTGCTTGCACTGAGCGGCGACCGTTACGGCAGGGACTACGACGGTGAAGGACGTTAAAAAACAGATTCATTGAAAAAGGCAGGGGAAATCCTCTGCCTTTTTTTGATAAATCCTCACTTCACCGCCCCAATCACCACATCCGGCTTGGCTTCCATCAGAATTATCGCCGTGAGTTTTTTGCCCATATTCTTGAACGAATGACCGCAGAGAAAAAGATTATCGTCGATAATCAGCCTAACGAACTACCGAGAAAACCTTAGGTGTTGCAATCTTTAAACTCTTTTGCAATCAATATTGAACGGTTTAGTTTATCAATAAACCATTGTTTTTCAGGTAGATAGGTAAGATATTGGCTTACTTTGATATTTTCTTCGCCAAGCATCAGAAGTTCGATGTGTTCGGTGTTGCCTTCGCTGCAAAGAAGAAGTCCAATCGGTGGATTTTCACCGGGCTGCATATCGTATTTCTGCATATACTTTAAGTACAATTCCATCTGACCTTTATACTGAGGTTTGAATTTGCCGAGTTTTAAATCAATGGCAACAAGACATTTTAACCGTCTGTGGTAAAACAGCAAATCCAAATAGTAGTCGGTACCGTCGATTGTAAAGCGTTTTTGTCTTTCCAAAAAAGCAAATCCCTGTCCGAGTTCGAGGATAAATTTTTCGAGTTGTTTTGAAACCGCCTCTTCCAATTCATTTTCAGAATAATATCCGCTTAGTTCCAAGAAATCAAGCACGTATGAGTTTTTCAAGATAACGTCCGCTTCAAAATGTTTGGGCGTGATGTTTTCCAACGTCTTAACGATTTCGTCGTCAGGCTTTGCCGCAATCAAAGAACGCTCGTATACCATAGCGTCTTGTTTGTCACGGAGTTCTCTTACGCTCCAATGTTCGGCTATGCCCACTTGCTGATAAAAAAGGCGTTTGGTGCTGTCTTCTATTGTTATAAGTTCCAAGAAATGACTCCACGACAATGTTTGCGACAGTGTCGCAAACATTTCTTCATCGTCGTATATCCTTGCAACTTTCATCATACGGGTAAGCGCAGAATATGTATAACCTTTGCCATATTCATCAGTCAGCCGTTTGGAAACCTTTGCGAGTATTTGTTCTCCGTATGCAGAATATGTTTCGTATTGTAGATCAGAGATAATATAACGTCCGATGTTCCAATACATCATATTGGATTTGGCGTTGACATAAACCGCCACAGAATGTTTTGCTGTGTCAATTATCTTAGAGATTCCACAGTAAAGATTACCGGCTATTTTGTCTAATTCTTTATCGCTGATTGTTAATGTGTTATCCATAATCTGTTATCTTTTTGAGGCATAATCTGTTTTAATTGTTTCGGCAAATTTAATGATTATGTCTGAAAGAAACAAATATCTTTTACAATCCCTTCACTCACATCTATTTTTGCAAAGCCAAATTTTCCTTGAAAAACGCCTCCATTTTGTCATACGGAATCTTGCCGTT